>NZ_JAIWJZ010000009.1:0-10423 GCF_020216105.1 Enterobacter sp. K16B | reverse complement strand
GGCGGCGCTTCGCTTGCACGGGCCTACGGGTTTTGTAGGCCGGGTAAGCGTAGCGCCACCCGGCGGAAAAATGGTTGCTAACTCTGCGTCGCCGGTTTTCCGAGAGACTCTTTCGCCAGCTCTTCTGCCGATTTACTTTTCAGCACCGTCCAGATCACCACCGCACCCATCAGGTCGAAGACCGCCAGTACCGCAAACAGCGGGCTGAAGCCGATGGTATCCGCCAGCGCGCCAACCACCAGCGCAAACATCGTACTTGCGGTCCAGGCGGCCATCCCGGTCAGACCGTTGGCGGTGGCCACTTCGTTACGACCAAAGACGTCAGAGGAGAGGGTGATCAGCGCGCCGGACAGGGACTGGTGCGCAAAACCGCCGATGCACAGCAGGGCGATAGCCACATACGGGCTGGTGAACAAGCCGATCATCCCCGGGCCAATCATCAGCAGCGCGCCCATGGTCACGACCATTTTACGGGAGACAATCAGGTTCACACCAAACCAGCGCTGGAACAGCGGTGGCAGGTAGCCGCCAACGATACAGCCCAGGTCTGCGAACAGCATTGGCATCCAGGCGAACATGGCGATCTCTTTCAGGTTAAAGCCGTAGACTTTAAACATGAACAATGGGATCCAGGCGTTAAAGGTACCCCAGGCGGGTTCCGCGAGGAAACGCGGCAGGGCGATACCCCAGAACTGACGGGTGCCCAGGATCTGCCAGACGGTCATTTTCTTGCCGTTGTTGGTCTGATGCTGCGCTTCCTGACCACCAATGATGTAGTCACGCTCTTCGTCAGACAGTTTTTTCTGGTCACGCGGGTGCTTATAGAACAGCAGCCACGCTATTGCCCAGGCAAAACTCAGCACGCCAGAGATGATAAACGCCATCTGCCAGCTGTGCATTACGATAGCCCACACCACCAGCGGCGGCGCTATCATCGCCCCGATGGACGAGCCCACGTTGAAATAACCGACCGCAATCGAACGCTCTTTTGCCGGGAACCACTCCGAGCTGGCTTTCAGCCCGGCAGGGATCATCGCGGCTTCCGCGGCACCCACCGCGCCGCGTGCCAGCGCCAGACCGCCCCAGCTGCCTGCCAGCGCCGTTGCCCCGCAGAACACCGCCCAGGCGATGGCGAAGAAGGCATAACCGATTTTGGTCCCGAGAATATCCAGCACATAGCCTGCCACCGGCTGCATGATGGTATACGCCGCGGAATAAGCGGCAATGATGTAGGAGTATTGCTGCGTGGAGATATGCAGCTCTTCCATCAATGTTGGCGCTGCTGCTGCCACGGTGTTACGCGTCAGGTAGCCCAGCACGGTGCCTAACGTCACCAGCGCGATCATATACCAACGTAACCCTTTAATTTTACGCATCTAAAACCTCATCGTTATGTTATGTCGGCGCCAGAGCACGGCAACCGCTCAACCGTTGCCGGGAGCCGTTGTGTAACGGGAGGGGCGTAGCCGGGAACAGCTCCCGGAACGGCCCGAACCTTGCCATAAGTAAGCGTGCATAAGTCGGTATCCGTACCGTTAAACCCGATGTCTCTCACACCGGTAATGCATTCCGTCGGCTAAGTGTTTGCGACGGCGAAAAGATAACTTGTCATACAACTTTAAAAGGTGAGTGACATCACAAATGTATGATTATTTGTGGGGACATTCGTCGCTGCGGGCAAAGCCAGTAATGGCGCGGCCTGCAGCAGGGTTTGTTCCAGTGAAGGGAATGAATTTGTTGGCGTTTATTGATCTCACTCACGAAAAAAGGTTCGGTGGGTGGAAATTGGTGTGATAACTTTGCAGCATATGAACATACGCTTTCTGACGCTCCCGTAATGAGGAAGACGATAATGACGCCGTTTATGACTGAAGATTTTCTGTTAGATACCGAATTTGCCCGCCGCCTGTACCACGACTACGCCAAAGACCAGCCGATTTTCGACTACCACTGCCATTTACCGCCGCAGCAGGTTGCCGAAAATTACCGTTTCAAAAACCTGTATGACATCTGGCTGAAAGGTGACCACTACAAATGGCGCGCCATGCGCACCAACGGCGTGGCTGAACGCCTGTGTACCGGCGACGCCACTGACCGCGAGAAGTTTGACGCCTGGGCGGCGACCGTTCCGCACACCATCGGCAACCCGTTATTCCACTGGACGCACCTTGAGCTCCGCCGTCCGTTTGGTATCACCGGAACACTGCTCTCTCCAGCGACCGCGGATGAGATCTGGGATCGGTGTAATGCGCTGCTGGCGCAGGATAACTTCTCCGCGCGCGGCATCATGAAGCAGATGAACGTAAAAATGGTGGGCACCACCGACGATCCGATTGACGCTCTCGAACACCATGCGGCCATCGCCAAAGACAGCGCGTTTGACATCAAAGTGTTGCCAAGCTGGCGCCCGGATAAAGCTTTTAATATCGAGCAGGCCACGTTTAAGGATTACATGGCGAAGCTGGCCGAGGTTTCTGATACCGACATCCGTCGTTTCGCAGACCTGCAAACCGCGCTGACCAAACGGCTGGATCACTTCGCGGCGCACGGCTGTAAAGTGTCTGACCATGCGCTGGATGTGGTGCTGTTCGCGGAATCAAACGAAGCCGAGCTGGACAGCATTCTGGCGCGTCGTCTTTCCGGTGAGTCCCTGAGCGAGCATGAAGTGGCGCAGTTCAAAACGGCGGTGCTGGTGTTCCTCGGCGCAGAATATGCCCGTCGTGGCTGGGTACAGCAGTACCATATCGGCGCGCTGCGCAATAACAACCAGCGCCAGTTTACGCTGCTGGGCGCGGATGTGGGCTTCGACTCCATCAACGACCGTCCGCTGGCTGAAGCGCTGTCTAAGCTGCTGAGCAAGCAGAACGAACAAAATCTGCTGCCAAAAACCATTCTCTACTGCCTGAACCCGCGCGATAACGAAGTGCTGGGCACCATGGTCGGCAACTTCCAGGGTGAAGGGATGCCGGGCAAGATGCAGTTCGGTTCCGGATGGTGGTTCAACGATCAGAAAGACGGAATGGAGCGTCAGATGACGCAGCTGGCGCAGCTTGGCCTGTTAAGCCGCTTTGTCGGCATGCTGACCGACAGCCGCAGCTTCCTGTCCTATACCCGCCATGAATACTTCCGCCGCATCCTGTGCCAGATGATTGGCCGCTGGGTACACGCAGGCGAAGCGCCGGCGGATATCCAGCTGCTGGGCGAAATGGTGAAAAACATCTGCTTTAACAATGCGCGCGACTACTTCGCCATTGAACTGAACTAAGGCCGTTTGAGGTTGATATGCAATACATCAAAATCCATTCGCTGGATAACGTGGCCGTCGCGCTGACGGATCTCGCTGAAGGCCACGTGGTGACCGTTGATAACCAGAGCGTCACCCTGCGTCAGGCGATTGCTCGCGGACATAAGTTTGCCGTGAAGCCTCTCGCCAAAGGGGACAACGTCGTGAAGTACGGTCTGCCGATTGGGCATGCGTTAGCGGATATTGAGCCAGGTGAACATCTTCATTCCCACAATACCTGCACCAATCTTAGCGATCTGGACGAGTACAGCTATCAACCTGATCTACCCGCAGAAAGCGTTCAGGCGGCAGATCGCGAGGTGCAGGTCTACCGTCGCGCCAACGGCGAGGTGGGGATCCGCAACGAGCTGTGGATCCTCCCGACCGTCGGCTGCGTCAATGGAATTGCGCGTCAGATCCAGACGCGCTTTCTGAAAGAGACCAATAATGCCGAAGGCACTGACGGGGTGCATCTCTTCAGCCATACCTACGGCTGCTCCCAACTGGGTGACGACCATATCAATACCCGTACCATGCTGCAAAACATGGTGCGTCATCCGAATGCGGGTGCGGTGCTGGTGATCGGCCTCGGCTGCGAGAACAACCAGGTGGACGCCTTCCGCGAGACGCTGGGTGAGTTTGACCCTGAGCGCGTGCATTTTATGGTGTGTCAGCATCAGGATGACGAGGTGGAAGCAGGCGTTGAGCAGCTTCATCAGCTTTATGAGGTGATGCGTCATGACAAGCGCGAGCCGGGCAAACTGAGCGAGCTGAAATTTGGTCTGGAATGCGGCGGGTCCGATGGCCTGTCCGGTATCACCGCCAACCCGATGCTGGGCCGTTTCTCGGACTACGTGATCGCCAACGGCGGCACGACGGTGCTGACCGAAGTGCCGGAGATGTTCGGTGCAGAGCGTATTCTGATGAGCCACTGCCGTGACGAAGCGACGTTTGAGAAAACCGTCACCATGGTGAACGACTTCAAACAGTACTTCATCGCCCATAACCAGCCGATTTATGAGAACCCGTCGCCGGGTAATAAAGCGGGCGGGATCACCACGCTTGAAGAGAAATCCCTCGGCTGCACCCAGAAAGCGGGCGCGAGCCAGGTCGTCGATGTGCTGCGCTACGGCGAGCGCCTGAAAACGCATGGTCTCAACCTGCTGAGCGCCCCCGGAAACGATGCGGTCGCCACCAGCGCACTGGCCGGCGCAGGCTGCCATATGGTGCTGTTCAGCACTGGCCGCGGCACGCCGTACGGCGGTTTTGTACCGACGGTGAAAATCGCCACCAACAGCGAGCTGGCGGCGAAGAAAAAACACTGGATCGACTTTGATGCCGGACAGCTGATTCACGGTAAAGCGATGCCTGAGCTACTGGCGGAGTTTGTGGACAGCATTGTGGAATTTGCTAACGGCAAGCAGACCTGTAACGAGAAGAACGATTTCCGCGAGCTGGCGATCTTTAAGAGTGGTGTGACGCTGTAATCGGTGCGGCCTGATGCCCTCACCCTGACCCTCTCCCACGGGGAGAGGGTACAAACACTAAAAACGGCAACCTCAGGGTTGCCGTTTTGCTGTTAACCTCGCAGGGCGTTCTTCGCTAAACGCGCGTCTTCCGCCTGGCAGGCCGCCGCGGTAAACAGCACGTCGGTAGAGGAGTTCAGCGCGGTTTCGCAGGAGTCCTGCAGCACGCCGATGATAAAGCCGACGGCTACGACCTGCATGGCGATCTCGTTCGGGATACCGAACATATTGCACGCCAGCGGGATCAGCAGCAGCGAACCGCCCGCCACGCCGGATGCGCCACAGGCGCACAGCGACGCCACGACGCTCAGCAGCAATGCGGTTGGCAGATCCACCGGAATACCCAGCGTATGCACCGCCGCCAGAGTCAGTACAGTGATCGTAATCGCCGCACCCGCCATATTCACGGTTGCGCCCAGCGGGATCGACACGGAATAGGTATCGCGGTCCAGGTTCAGCTTCTCCGCCAGCGCCATGTTCACCGGAATATTTGCCGCAGAACTGCGGGTGAAGAAGGCATAGACACCGCTCTCACGCAGGCAGGTCAGCACCAGCGGATACGGGTTGCGGCGGATCTGCCAGAATACCAGCAGCGGGTTGATCACCAGCGCCACCAGCAGCATACAGCCGATCAGCACAACCAGCAGCTGGGCATAGCCCCACAGCGCGTCAAAACCGGTGGTCGCCAGCGTGGAGGAGACCAGACCGAAAATCCCGACTGGCGCAAAGCGAATCACCAGTTTGACCATAAAGGTCACGGCGTTCGACAGATCGTTTACCAGGTTTTTGGTGGTCTCATTACCGTGACGCAGCGCGAAGCCCAGACCAATCGCCCAGACCAGAATACCTATGTAGTTGCCGCTCATCAGCGCCGTGACAGGGTTAGAAACCATGCTCATCAGCAGACCGCGAAGCACTTCCACAATTCCTGAGGGTGGTGTGATCTCACCGGCGGCGCTGGTCAGATGCAGCGTGGACGGGAACAGGAAGCTAAATACAACGGCGGTTAATGCCGCCGAGAAGGTTCCCAGAACATACAGGAACAGAATAGGGCGAATGTTGGTTTTTTGTCCGTGTTGATGGTTGGCGATAGATGCCATCACCAGCATCAGAACCAGCACCGGCGCGACGGCTTTCAGGGCGCCAACGAACAGTGTCCCGAGTAGCCCCGTAGCTTCCGCGGCAGGTTTTGAGACCATCGCCAGCAGAATACCCAGCACCAGCCCGACCAGAATTTGTTTTACGAGGCTGCCCTGCGCCAGGCGCGCGAACAGACCGCTAGATTGTGTGCTCATACGTTATTCCTGAGTGAAATTGCGTTCCATCCTGGATGTGCTCTAAGTCACATTTATGTCCGGATGTAAGAAAATGTTTGCCAGGTCGAGTATAGGGAATGCGCGAAAGGAGGGAAGCGTAAAATGCTGGATTTTACGTGTTGCGTCATGTTTTTTAACTATTGATTAACGAAAGTGCCGGGTGGCGCTGCGCTTGCCTGGCCTACGGAGTGACGTTGTAGGCCCGGTAAGCACAGCGCCACCGGGCAAAACGCACTAAGCCTGCTGCTTCTTATCGTGCTGGCGGTTAACCCAGGTATTGATAATCAGCGTCACGATCAAAATGCCAAACACCACGCCGAGCGAGATGGCGATCGGGATATGGTAGAAATCGACGATCAGCATCTTGATACCGATAAACACCAGGATCACCGACAGGCCGTACTTCAGCATTGAGAAGCGCTCCGCCGCGCCTGCCAGCAGGAAGTACATGGCGCGCAGACCGAGGATCGCAAACAGGTTTGAGGTCAGCACGATGAACGGGTCGGTGGTCACCGCGAAAATAGCCGGGATACTGTCCACGGCGAAAATCACATCGCTCAGCTCAACCAGAATCAGCACCAGCAGCAGCGGGGTGGCAAACAGCAGGCCGTTCTTGCGCACGAAGAAGTGCTCGTTCTCGATCCTGTCGGTCATGCGCAGATGTCCACGGATCCACTTCACCAACGGACGATCGCCAATCGCGGAGCCGTCCTCTTTCGCCAACGCCATTTTGACCCCGGTAAACAGCAGGAACGCGCCGAAGACGTACAGCAGCCATTCGAACTGGGTAATCAGCCAGCTACCGGCGAAGATCATAATGGTACGCAGAACAATCGCGCCCAGCACGCCGTACACCAGCACGCGGCGCTGCAGGGCAGCAGGTACGGCAAAGTAGCTGAACAGCATCAGCCAGACGAAGACGTTATCGACTGCCAGCGCTTTTTCAATCAGATAACCGGTGAGGAAGGCGAGCGCCTGAGGATCGGCCACTGCCCGGCCCTCGGTGGAGGCCAGATACCACCAGAAGGCGGCGCAGAAGAGCAGAGAGAGGGTAACCCACACCAGCGACCAGACGGCGGCCTGTTTCATGGTCATACCGTGCTCGCCGCGACGCCCCTGCAAAAAGAGGTCGATCGCCAGCATGATGAGCACGATAACCGCGAATCCGCCCCACAACATGGGAGTGCCGACAGAATGCATACTATTTTCCTTACACATAAAAAAACAAAAACGGCTATGGTCAGAAGACGATAGCCGTTAGCTTTTTATGCATAGACCTCGCCTTCCGGCAAGGTCTCACTTACAACCACGAGGGTTGCCCGGCGACCGGATGCGGTTTTGCACGCATCGTAATGACGATCCACCGACGAAGAAGTTACTCCCCTTTGCAGGTAACAAAATATGTCAGACCATTGGTTTCGTCAATGGTCTGCGCCGTTTCATTACACAGCTTTACGCGATAGCGTTCGCGCTCACGCCGTCTGCCGGGAACACCACGCCGGTCTGACGGCGGATCTCCGTTTGCAGTTTCGACGTGCTGCGGCTCACCGCGAGTCCCGGGTGATTCACTTCGTTGTCTTCCACCAGGCGGGCGAAGACCTCTGCCTCATAGAGCATAGTGTTTATATGCTGAGGCTGCGTCAGCTCCTGCGCTTTACCGCCGCGCGGCACAAAGCTGACCTTCTGGCACTCTGAGATCTTCTCGATCACCAGCGACCCGGCTTCGCCCTGAATTTCGCTCGGCAGGACGGAATCGCTGACTTTGGAGTGCTGTAGCGTGACGCTGAAATCACCGTAATCCAGCACCACTAACCCGTGTGCATCCACGCCGCTCTCCAGCAGGCTGGCCTGAGCGCTTACGCTGTGCGGTTCGCCCCACAGCGCCACGGCGGAGGCCAGGCAGTAAAAACCGATATCCATAATCGAGCCGTTCGAGAAGGCCGGGTTAAAGGTGTTCGGGTTCTCGCCGTCCAGGTAGCGCTGGTAGCGCGACGAATACTGGCAGTAGTTGATAAAGGCTTTACGCATCTTGCCAATTTTCGGCAGCGACTGCTGCAGCAGCAGGAAGTTTGGCAGGCTGGCGGTTTTGAACGCTTCGAACAGCACCACCTGGTTTTCGCGGGCCAGCGCGATGGCGGCTTCCACTTCATCGATGTTCGACGCCAGCGGCTTCTCGCAAATCACATGCTTTTTATGGCTGAGGAACAGCTTCGTTTGCGGGAAGTGCAGAGAGTTCGGGCTGGCGATATACACCGCGTCAATGGCGTCGCTTTGCGCCATGTCATCAAGCGAGGTGAAGAGATGCTCAACGAGGTAGTCGTTGGCAAAGCTCTGCGCCTGCTCAAGGCTGCGGGAATAGACTGCGGTAAGTTTAAGTTTGCCGGTTTCGTGGGCGGCGTCGACGAACTGGCGCGTGATCCAGTTCGTACCAATGACTGCGAAACGTATCATAAACGTTTACGTACTCCGTAGCGGGGAACCTTTAGCCACTGTAGCACGTCATCATGACAATTCGCGTGCGCTACTGCGCATTACCTTTTAACGATAAATGCGTAAGCCACAGGCGGGTATCAAACTCCAGCTGGTGGTACTGCGGCTCCATGTGGCAGCACAGGGAGTAAAACGCTTTGTCGTGCTCTTTCTCTTTCAGGTGCGCCAGTTCGTGCACCACGATCATTCGCAGGAAGGCTTCCGGCGCGTTGCGGAAAACCGTCGCGACGCGGATCTCGGCTTTCGCTTTCAGCTTGCCGCCCTGCACGCGGGAGATGGCGGTGTGCAGGCCGAGCGCGTTTTTCAGCACATGGATCTTGTTGTCGTACATCACCTTATTGATCGGCGGCGCGCTCTTCAGATACCGGTTTTTCAGATCCTGCGTATACTGCCAGAGGGCTTTATCGGTCGCGACATCGTGCGTGCCGGGGTAGCGTTTTTCCAGCACCGCGCCCAGTTTTTGCTCGGCAATTAACGTGCGAACCTGGGAAAGCAGATGTTCCGGGTAGCCCTGGAGATAAGTCAGCTGGTTCATCAAAACCCCAAAATAAGTTGAAAACGGGTATACTCACGCACCCTTTTCAGGGATAACGCCGAAATTTTACCATTCAGGAGGGCCGATGAGCCACTTAGACAACGGTTTCCGTTCACTCAACCTTAAACGTTTCCCGGAGACGGACGACGTTAACCCGCTACAGGCGTGGGAAGCGGCGGATGAGTATCTGCTGCAGCAGTTGGATGAGACTGAAATCCGCGGCCCGGTTTTGATCCTGAATGATGCCTTTGGCGCGCTGGGCTGTGCGCTGGCGGAACACGCGCCGTACAGCATCGGCGATTCTTACTTAAGCGAGCTGGCGACGCGTGAAAACCTGCGCCATAACGACATCGAAGAGTCCAGCGTGAAGTTCCTCGACAGCACCGCGGACTACCCGCAGTCGCCTGGCGTGGTACTCATTAAAGTGCCAAAAACCATGGCGCTGCTGGAGCAACAGCTGCGTGCGCTGCGTAAGGTCGTGACGCCAGAAACCCGCATCATCGCGGGTGCCAAAGCGCGCGATATTCACACTTCGACGCTGGAGCTGTTTGAGAAAGTCCTTGGGCCAACCACCACCACGCTGGCATGGAAAAAAGCGCGGCTGATCAACTGTACGTTCAGCGCGCCCGATCTGGCCGACGCGCCGGATACGCTGAGCTGGAAGATGGAAGGGACCGGCTGGACCATCCACAACCACGCGAACGTCTTCTCCCGCACCGGTCTGGATATCGGGGCGCGTTTCTTTATTGAGCATCTGCCGGAAAATCTGGAAGGGGAGATTGTCGATCTGGGCTGCGGTAACGGCGTGATTGGCCTGACGCTGCTGGCGAATAACCCGGAGGCCAGCGTGGTGTTCAGCGACGAATCGCCAATGGCGGTAGCCTCCAGCCGTCTGAACGTGGAAACCAACCTGCCAGAGGCGCTGGACCGCTGCGAGTTTATGATCAACAACGCGCTGTCCGGTGTAGAGCCGTTCCGCTTCAACGCGGTGTTCTGTAACCCGCCGTTCCACCAGAAGCATGCCCTGACGGATAACGTCGCCTGGGAGATGTTCCACCACGCGCGCCGCTGTCTGAAGATCAACGGCGAGCTGTACATCGTTGCCAACCGCCATCTGGACTACTTCCACAAGCTGAAGAAGATTTTCGGTAACTGCGTCACCATCGCGACCAACAACAAGTTTGTGGTGCTGAAATCAGTGAAGCTGGGGCGTCGTCGTTAAGATTGTTTTGCCTGGCGGAGCTGCGCTTGCACAGGCCTACGGTTTTGTAGG
>NZ_JAIWJZ010000093.1:0-2683 GCF_020216105.1 Enterobacter sp. K16B | reverse complement strand
TATTCGCTGGCGCTATGACATCCACGGCCGCACCGTGGAGAAGGATAACGGCCAGATCCGGCACTACCAGTACGATGGCGAACACCGCCTGGGGCAAGCTGCTGCGGGAGAGCGAGACGCAGGGATCAGGATATTCCCAGAACGAGCGGATGCAGGGGCAACACCTGCATTGTGAGAGAGTTGCACGACAATCTGTTCAGGTATTACGACCCGGACTGCGGACGGTTTACGCATCAGGACCCGATAGGGCTGGCGGGGGGATAAATCTTTACCAGTATGCGCCGAATGCGCTGGGGGGGATCCTATAGGTTTAACCGCTTGCAAAAATGGAAGCCCTAAACGGTCAGTGAGAAACATGTTATTTGCTGACTGGATTAAAAGAAAGGCAAAAGGTGGGAATAATACCCATGTGTATTTAGGATTTAGAATCACTGAAGAAGGCTAAATCGCGGTCATGCACGGAGCATAGAATAAGCAGTTATTCACAATAATTCCCATTTTGAAAATTCTATCAATAGCATAAGTCCTACAAGAAAGTTATACTCGGATGCTGTTTTGTGGGGTGGAAACTGGCTTAAAAACAATGGGATTAATGTAAAATGGCCGACAGACTTACAGTAGTGTCAGGAAATGAAAAGCAAAAAAAGTGGCCAAAAGAAGGCGATGTTTTTTACTTCCAGTTAAATGATGATCGATTAGGCTATGGTATGGTCGCCCTGGGTAAAATAGATGTCGGCCCATTCAAAAATGCTATAGTTATATATATATATGACTATTTTACATCTTCGCTTCAAGAAGATGCTGTATTGGCAAAAGATAATTTGCTATTGCCACCAATTATTACTGATAATTCATGTTGGAAAAACGGTTATTTCGTAACGTTTAAAACTATCGAAACGAGCGAAGTGGATATTTTACCACAGCATTATTTTAAAAATCCTGTCAGAAATAAAATATATGATCAGCATGGAGTGCCAATTGAATCGCCGACTGAGAATATACCAGTCGGTGAAGAGTCGATTCAATTCTGTAAAAGCATTATAAAATCTATAGAAAGCTTTGTTAACTAATAGGCTTGTCCGGGAAGGTATTTCTGGCCTTAGCTAACGCAATGAGAAAAATCATAAGCATACAAACAGATACTACCACTTTAGTTATTTATGATTTGATATCATTAAAGCATAGAATTAATGAAGACGTAGATTGGTGGAGTCTTCCAGAAGATGAAGTAGAAGAGGTAAATAAAGGGAATGTATTATTTCTCAATCTTGGGGATGATGGCGCCTATAAAGTCAATATTAAAAAAATTACCTAAAAACATGTTTAGAATGAGTGACGGAAAACACTTCCAGGAAGCGAACAGACAATTATATTATAAAATGAATAATGACCCATCATATAGAGCTTCCCTTGAGGAAAAATTCCCGGGAATATTTGAAAAGGTTTCGACAGGTAAGCGTGGCGCGTTCCTAAGAACAGCTCCAACAGGTTCTGGTTGGGAAACAACTTGGCATCATCATGAGCGAGTTGGTGGATTGTTACAATTGGTTGATGGGCCAGATCATAACTCAAGGCATCTGGATTATGACCCGAAAGGATATGGTGGAAGAAAAACTTGGGGGGGGTCTCGATGCAGATAATTGTGAGGGTATAATGAATACATATACATCTATAGATGAATTAATAGCAAGTCTTTCTCAGTTAGAGCCTGGTGAATGGATTTATACTAATATAAACACATGGGAAGCACGGCCTGAAGGTACTCACTTCTTTTATATTCCTTGGGATTATATCCAAAGTTTGGAGAATGACGAAATATACCTTGATGAAGAGGATCTGGAAATGCCCTTAGCAGTAGAAACTTTTTCTTTGAAAGGATGGATGTTAGTCAGTTCTTTGAACTATATTGTGAAGAATAAAAATAGTGGAGGTCATGGGAATAAATGGTTTATCGATGAAGTAAATTATTATAGGGAAAATGACACATATAGAACATGATTTTAAAAATGATGAGCAGTTCGCCTAATTAAGCAACCAATTCGAAATGCCTTGACAAAAGCCCATGCTCTGTCGTTGCTAGAATGCGGGGCGGAAAAGCTCCAGTAGCGCATGATACACAGTGGAGCGGGAAAAATAGATCTTATGTCATACACCAGAGAACCCCTATCCAACATGGAGGCGGTATTTATGATGATTGATAATCAATTAATCGTTACAACAAGATATCACCTTGACATTCTAGATCGTGCTTATCATTTTTGAGGTATAATATGCAAAGACAAGAGCTTATCGAGCTAATAAGGAAAATCCAACACAGCGAAGGGACAGAAGAAGAATCTGATAATGACATCGACCTCCTTTGTAGAAGTGTCGCAGATCCTCAGGCAGCTAATTATATTTATTATGAAGAACTTAGCGCAGAAGAAATTGCGGATAAAATTATAAGTTATAAACCACTTCAATTATAAGTAGTATTCGGGGGGCGTAATGAGTCCCCCATATTGAAAAAACCATCCCAAAGCTTGGTTTTTTTTCATTCAAAACAAATCAAACGTTAAACAATAAGTTCATTACGTCGCCATCTTTAACGATGTTATCTTTATCGATGGGACAACTTTACCGGCAATGCCCAGCCCCCGTCGCCGCGCCGCTGATCCCGCCGCTTGGAGTACGATTATCGCAA
>NZ_JAIWJZ010000092.1:0-82736 GCF_020216105.1 Enterobacter sp. K16B | reverse complement strand
TAACGCATTGTATTACAGACCCAGCAGACCGACAGCGTAGCCCGCGATACCGATGACGAAGAAGCCAACGATAATCCACAACGGGTTCACTTTTTTACGCAGCAGCCACATACAGGCGAAGGTCAACAGCAGCGGCACCAGGCCAGGCATCAGCTGGTCGAGGATGGTCTGCACGGTGGTCACACGGGTTTGCCCATCCTGGCCCGTGATGGTCGACACCACCAGCGGGATGTTCACGTGCGTCCACTTGTTGACCAGCGCCCCCATGACAAACAGGCCGAGGATGGATGCCCCCTCAGTCAGTTTCTGCAGGAAGCCGCCGCCCATGTCCTTAACAATGTCCACCCCTTTACGGTAGCCGTAGGCCACGCCGTAATAACGGGTCAGCAGACGCACGGCGTTGAACAGAATGAAGAACAGCAGTGGGCCAAGCAGGCTGCCGCTCATCGCGATACCGGCACCCAGCGCCGCGAAGACCGGACGAACGGTACCCCAGAAGATAGGGTCACCCACGCCTGCCAGCGGACCCATCAGACCGACTTTGATACCGTTGATGGCACCATCGTCAATCTCTGCGCCGTTCGCACGCTGCTCTTCCATCGCAAGCGTTACGCCCAGTACGGGAGCCGCGACATACGGATGAGTGTTAAAAAATTCCAGGTGACGCTTAATCGCCTGACGGCGGGCTTCGTTATTTTCCGGGTACAGGCGTTTGATCGCCGGCACCATAGAGAAACAGAAACCGAGCGCCTGCATACGTTCGAAGTTCCATGAACCCTGAAACAGGTTAGAACGGATGAACACGCCACGAATATCACCCGGAGTGAGTTTTTTCTCGGTGGTAGTTTTTGTCATATCAACCATTTCGCTCACCTGTTAGTCCAGTTCGTTATCGAGATCGTTGTTACCAGCAGCCTGCGCTGGGGCACCCGCGACGCGGTTATATTTCGGGCTGAGCTGGATGTAGAGAATCGCCATCACTGCACCAATCACACCCAGTGCAACCAGGTTGAAGTTGGTGAATGCCGCAGTCACGAAGCCGAGGTAGAAGAACGGCATCAGGTAGCCTGCGCGCATCATGTTGATGACCATCGCATAACCGACAACCACGATCATACCGCCCGCGATGTTCAGACCGCTGGTGACCACTTCAGGGATGGCGTTGAGCATGCCCTGAACTTCGCTGGTCCCCACAGAAATCGCGACGATCACGGCCGGAATGGCGATACGCATCGCCTGCAGGAACAGGGACGATACGTGGATCCAGGAGAGCGCCGTGAGGTTGCCGTTTTCGGCCGCCTTATCCGCTGCGTGCTGGAAGGCCACGGTGATAGTACGCACGATGATGGTCAGTACCTGGCCTGCTGCGGCCAGTGGGATCGCCAGGGCGATACCGGCACCGATACTCTGATGACCGGCAATAACCAGAACGGTAGAAATAATCGACGCCAGCGCGGCATCAGGCGCAACCGCCGCACCGATGTTCATCCAGCCCAGGGCGATCATTTCCAGGGTACCACCGATGATGATACCGGTTTTCATGTCACCCAGAACGGCACCAATCAACGTACAGGCCACCAGAGGACGGTGGAACTGAAATTCATCAAGTACGGACTCCATACCCGCAATACACGCGACGATGAACACCAGCACAATCTGAAGAGTGGTAATCTCCATTGTACTTCTCCTATTACATAAGCATTATGTGAAAAACCGGCGCGGGCTTATTTCCCAACTTTGCCGATCAAATCCATCATTTTCAGTTTCGGGTCTGTGGAAACCTTGCGGGCTTCCAGTTCAATACCGCGCGCATTCAGCTTGTTAAATGCCTCGATATCTTTCGCATCGACTGAAATGGCGTTGTTGACCTGCGTTTTGCCCTGACGGAATGCCATCCCCCCAATGTTCACGGAAGTGATTTTCACGCCGCCTTCAACAATGCGCTCAACGTCTGTCGGGTTAGTGAACAGGAGCATCACGCGTTCGCCCGCGTATTTCGGGTTGTTGTAAACGCGAATCATCTTGGCGACATCCACGACGTGCGCGGTAACGCCAGGAGGAGCAACCTGCGTGAGAAGGGTTTTACGAACGGTGTCGGCGGCCACTTCGTCACTGACCACGATAATGCGACGAACGTTGGTCTCCTTGGTCCAGCGTGTTGCCACCTGGCCATGGATTAAACGGTCATCAATACGCGCCAGGCCGATGACCATGTAATCGTTCGGTCCCATCGGTTTTGCTGGCGCTGCCGCTTTCGATGCCGCAGCAGGCGCAGGGGCGGGTTTTTCAACCGGCTGTGCTTTCAGGGCTTTCACCCCTTCGCGGCCGGTTTCAACGGCCAGAGCCACGAGTTCATCGAAAGATGGATTGTCGTCGCGTGCCATGAAGGTTTCCACCAGCATCGGGATATTGACCCCGGCGACAACTTCATAATGCTCTTTATCGACGACAATGCGGCTGGCAGCGTTGAACGGGCTGCCGCCCCATGTATCAACGAGAAACAGCACCCCTTTGCTGGTATCCAGCTTCTCGAGTTGAGCGTTGTACTTCTCAATCAGCGTCTCGGCGTTTTCACCGGGAACGAAATCGATCCAGCCGACGTTTTCCTGCTCGCCCAACAGCATCTCTGCCGTTTTGAGTAGCTGCTCAGCAGCCCAACCATGTGTGCCTATGACAATAGCAATGGTCACTTGCTACCTCCTTTTATTATCATTAATACGCCTGCCGGGCAGACGTACTGAGAATCGTATTGGCGAACCGAATCGATTCAGATAAGGGTTAGAGTTAAAAAACTAAGACTTCCGCGAATTATTTTAGATAGTGAAAAAATAATTTATGTGATGAAGATCCGTAATTTAGGTTTCGAAAATCAGAAATTACTCAACACATATTTCGTCTTTTCGCGTTTTTGCAAAGGAACGTAAATCTTTGCTAAAAACATATTGTCTCTGATATGTTTAGCCTCCGTTTACTTGTTCAGGAGTATAGGGCTACAGCCCACTATATGGACCGTCACCGACGTCAGTCATCTTTCAGGCCATCTCGCGCCTTTTTCACCGGCGATCCTCGCCACGTATCAACGCTGTCTGCCTCTGTTTTGCCCACATTGCGTGGGGCACCGTTTCGTCATTCCTATAGCAGGAGCTTGTCATGGAATTCTTAATGGACCCGTCAATCTGGGTGGGATTGCTCACGCTGGTGGTGCTGGAGATTGTTCTCGGTATCGATAACCTGGTGTTTATCGCCATTCTCGCGGACAAATTGCCGCCAAAACAGCGTGATAAAGCGCGCCTGATTGGTCTCTCGCTGGCGCTGGTCATGCGACTGGGCCTGCTGTCCGTCATCTCCTGGATGGTCACGCTGACCAAACCGCTCTTCTCCGTCATGGATTACACCTTCTCCGGCCGTGATTTGATCATGCTGATCGGGGGGATATTCCTGCTCTTCAAAGCGACAACAGAGCTCCATGAGCGGCTGGAAAACCGCCAGCATGATGATGGGCACGGTAAAGGCTACGCCAGCTTCTGGGTGGTAGTGCTGCAGATTGTGGTACTTGATGCGGTGTTCTCGCTGGATGCGGTGATCACGGCGGTCGGCATGGTGAACCATCTGCCGGTGATGATGGCCGCGGTGGTCATTGCGATGGCGGTCATGCTTCTGGCCTCGAAACCGCTGACGCGTTTCGTGAACCAGCATCCGACGGTGGTGGTACTGTGCCTGAGCTTCCTGCTGATGATTGGTCTGAGCCTGGTGGCCGAAGGCTTTGGCTTCCATATTCCGAAAGGCTACCTGTACGCCGCGATTGGCTTCTCGATCCTGATCGAGCTGTTCAACCAGATTGCGCGCCGTAACTTTATTAAGCAGCAGTCCAGTCAGCCGCTGCGCGCCCGTACCGCAGATGCCATTCTGCGTCTGATGGGCGGCCGTCGTCAGGTGAACGTTCAGTCTGATTCCGAAAACCATAACCCGGTTCCGGTCCCGGAAGGGGCGTTTGTGGAACAGGAACGTTACATGATTAACGGCGTGCTCTCCCTGGCCTCGCGGTCACTGCGCGGGATCATGACTCCGCGCGGAGAGATCAGCTGGGTCGATGCTAACCTGAGTGTGGATGAAATTCGCCAGCAGCTGCTCTCTTCCCCGCACAGCCTGTTCCCGGTGTGTCGTGGTGAGCTGGATGAGATCATCGGCGTCGTGCGGGCGAAAGAGATGCTGGTGGCCCTGGAAGAGGGCGTCAATGTCGAAGCCGTTGCGGCGGCATCGCCAGCGATTGTCGTGCCGGAAACGCTTGACCCGATCAACCTGCTCGGGGTGCTTCGCCGCGCGCGTGGCAGCTTTGTTATCGTCACCAACGAGTTTGGGGTGGTACAGGGGCTGGTCACGCCGCTGGACGTGCTGGAAGCCATAGCCGGTGAATTCCCGGACGAGGACGAAACCCCGGAGATCGTTGCCGATGGCGATGGCTGGCTGGTGAAAGGGACCACCGATCTGCACGCGCTCTCGCACACGCTGGGGCTGGAAAACGTGGTCAACGATGAAGAAGACATCGCGACCGTAGCCGGTCTGGTTATCGCCGTTAACGGGCAAATCCCGCGTGTCGGCGATGTGATTGAGCTGCCGCCGTTGCACATCACGATTGTCGAAGCCAACGACTATCGCGTTGATATGGTCCGCATTGTTAAAGAACAATCTGCCCACGACGAAGATGAGTAAGCCTGCTTAACGCAGCGGCATTAAGGGCACAATGTGCCCGTTATGGCGGGCTGGCGGGGGAGATCTTCCCGCCAGCCAGTCCGGAAAGTCCCGTAGCGGCATCGGCCGCGCATAGAAAAACCCCTGCAGGACAGGAACGCCATGGCGGCGTAAATATCGTGCCTGCTCCTCCGTCTCAACCCCTTCTGCAACCAGTTCGATATTCAGCCGCTGACCCAGCGCAATAATGATATCCGTCACCGTTGAATTCACGGCATCAGTACCGATGGCGGTGGTAAAGGACTGGTCAATTTTCAGCACGTCCGGGTGCAGCTTCTCAAGCCAGGAGAGGGAGCTGTTTCCGGTACCAAAATCGTCAATGGCGAGCTTCACCCCTTTGCGATGCAGCTCGCGCACGATGCGATAGTCCGCATCCAGCAGCGCGTCCCGTTCCGTTAATTCGATCACCAGCTGCTGTTGGGGGTTGGCGCTGAACCACAGACGGTTCAGGTCCTGCAGCAATACCGCGCGACGAAAATGGCTGGCGGCGACGTTAATGCCGATGTGAAAACCCGCGCTTGCCGGGAAGTAACCTATCTGGCGTACGGTTTCGGCGATCACATAACGGGTCAGGGGGACAATCTGGTTATGTTCTTCTGCCAGCGGAATAAACACTTCCGGGGAGATCCACCCCTGACGGGGATTGTTCCAGCGCAGCAGGATCTCAACGCCGGTGCACTTCTGGGTACGGGCATCCATCAGCGGCTGGCAGAAAAGTTCAAATTCCCGCGAGGCAATCCCCATATCGATCTCCCACGTGAAGCTCATCCGGTTTGCCGTGGCCAGCCAGGCGAGATAGCCCAACAGCAGGCTGAGTATGAGCCCCAGCGGCAGCTGGGCGGGGAGACTTTTCAGGGCCAGTTCGCCGGGTCCCGGCCCGCTGATCGTGATGGTGAAAGGATGTCGGGAGGAAGACTGCTGGACAATCGAGCCCTCCTCATCAAATGACAGGCTGTCGGTGACGCGCTGGCCGTAACGCAAAAAACGATCGCCCACGGTCAGCGCCACGTCATTGATAAGCGGGCGCTGGGGCTCGAGGATCATTTTGGTGATCAGGTCGATATTGATGATCTCCATGATGCCATCTTCCCCGTCCTGAGAGACCGGAAACCACTGGATCAGTATCGGGCTGCCCTTAAGCAGCCACTGATCAGTCGATAAAATCAGCTTCGCCGCGCTGGCGGGGAGTTCCCTCAGGAAATCACGCACGGGCACATTGCGGCTGCCGAAAATACTCGAGCAGTAGAGGATACCGTCTTTAACCAGGGCGATAGAGCGTACTGTCTGCAAAATGGCGGCCTGCTTTCTCAGGGCCAGGTGCGCCTGCTGACAAGGCTGACCCACCAGCGACTGCAGCACGTTGCGGCGCTTATCTAAAGCGAGCAGCACGTTATCAAGGGCGCGAACGGTATGGCTGGTAAATGCGAGGATCTGCTGTTGGTTAACATTGCGCTGTGAAATAAAGCGAACGCCCAACGTCAGGATGAGCGTCAGGAGCGCAATCGTCACGCAGACGATAACGCGTTTTCGGCGGTAGTGTTTAATGATCGTCTGCGCAGTTTGCATGAACGAACGCCTGATAAGCCACCAGCCACAAAAGCCGGACGCAACTGTGAAAGTGTAGTGGGGAAAGCGGGAGGAGACGAGAATGAAGAGGAAATTTCGCCCATCCGTTGCAGATGGGCGAAAGGCAGTATTAGTCGCACTGCACCTTAATGGCCAGGCCACCACGGGACGTCTCGCGGTATTTCGCGTTCATGTCTTTGCCCGTTTCGTACATGGTTTCAATTACCTTATCCAGCGATACGCGAGGTTCGCTGGTACGGCGCATCGCCATACGTGAGGCGTTGATGGCCTTCACCGACGCAATCGCGTTACGCTCGATACACGGCACCTGCACCTGGCCCGCGACCGGGTCACAGGTCAGACCGAGGTTGTGTTCCATACCGATTTCTGCCGCCACGCAGACCTGCTCAGGGCTTGCACCCAGCAGCTCTGCAAGACCCGCCGCCGCCATAGAACAGGCGACACCCACTTCACCCTGACAGCCGACTTCAGCGCCAGAGATAGACGCGTTCATCTTGTACAGGGCACCAATGGCACCTGCCGCCAGGAAATAACGGATATAGATGTCTGGCGTCACGGGTTCAATAAAGTGGTCGTAATAGGCCAGCACGGCCGGAACAATTCCGCACGCGCCGTTGGTCGGCGCCGTCACGACGCGGCCACCGGCGGCGTTCTCTTCGTTAACCGCCAGGGCAAACATATTCACCCAGTCGACCACGTTCATCGGGTCGTTGGAGAACTTGTCCGTCGTCACCAGCATACGGCGCAGGGCAGAGGCACGACGCGGTACGCGCAGTGGACCCGGCAGCACGCCTTCGGTGTTCATCCCGCGATCGATACAGGCGCGCATGGTTTGCCATACGTTCGCAAAATAGTCTTCAATCTCTTTTTTGCTGTGCAGCGCCAGTTCGTTCTGCATCACCATGCCGGACAGCGACAGACCGGTCTGTTTGCAGTAACCGAGCATCTCGGTTGCGGATTTGAACGGATACGGAACGCTGACGTCGCCGACGCTATCTTTGCCAAAATGCTCTTCATCCACGATGAAACCACCGCCGATGGAGTAGTACGTTTTGCTGTAAATCTCTTTTTCACCGCTAAATGCGTGAATGGTCATGCCGTTTTCATGCAGCGGCAGGTTGTCGCTGCGAAAACGCATGCCGTCATCCTGCGGGAAGTCAACTTCCTGCTGACCGTTTGCCAGCAGCAGACGGCCGCGCGTTTCCACGTCGCGGATGAATGCCGGGATGGCATCAATATCCACGGTATCCGGCATATTGCCTGCCAGACCCATAATAATGGCGATATCGGTGTGGTGGCCTTTACCCGTCAATGACAGCGAGCCGTAAACATCCACGGCGACACGGGTAACGCTTTCCAGTAATCCTTTTTCGACCAGATCATCGACGAACTGTTTACCGGCCTTCATCGGGCCAACAGTATGGGAAGACGAAGGGCCAATTCCCACTTTGAACATGTCGAATATACTAATCACTTTCACACTCCTGACAGGGTTACCGGGGTTCCAGTAACGATGTTATAACTGCGCATAGTGTAAGAGGGAACACCGACCTCGGCTTAACTATTCACATGAATTAAACTAATGGTTGACGATGGGTTTTGCTAATAGCGCGACGCAGATCGCAAACCAGGCAAAAGAAGGTAGAATGTAAAGTATAGTCAAGGCTTCAGGCCGATTTGCAACGCCAGTTCACGAATAATGCCCGCCGTCATGCCCCAGACAAAATAATGCTGATACCAGGACAACCACACCCGATGGTCATGACCCCGGCGGTGGATATCCAGCGGATGATAACGGCTCAACCGAAGGGCTTCTTCCAGCGGCATCTCAAACACGGCGGAGACTTCATCCACGCTGGCATGATACTGCAGGTCCGGCGGGATAATGCCCACCACCGGCGTGACCTGGAAACCGGTAACGCTGTCGACGGGCGGCAGCACGCCAATGACCTCTACCGCCTCCGGCGGAATCGCCACCTCTTCCTGCGCTTCCCGCAGCGCGGCGGCAATCAGCGACGCATCGGAACTGTCGACGGCGCCGCCAGGAAAAGCAACCTGACCGGCGTGTTTGCGCAGATGGGCAGAGCGCTGGGTGAGTAGCAGGCCCGGCTGTGCACGCCGCACGACCGGGATCAGCACCGCCGCCTGGCGCTGATTCAGCGCTTCGCGGTTGACCTGGGGCCGTAGTAGCTGAAAGCGCGATAAAAAGGCATCCAGCGTCAGGTTCTCTTTTTCCACCCGTGGTTACTCCAGTTGTTTCAGAATACGGTTAACTTTATCAAAGGTTTCCTGATATTCCGCATCGACCTGGCTGTCGGCCACGATGCCGCCGCCAGCCGAACAGTAAAGGTTTCCGTTGCAGGCAGTCAGCGTGCGGATGGTAATGCTGGTATCCAGGGTGCCGCACAGGCTGATGTAGCCAATACTCCCGCACCAGGCGTTGCGGCGGTGGGGCTCCAGCTCATCGATAATCTCCATCGCCCGCACTTTCGGCGCGCCGGTTATCGAGCCGCCCGGGAACGCGGCGCGCAGAAGATCGCAGGCCGTCCGCGCGGCCGGCAGCCGCGCGGTAATGGTGCTGACCAGATGATGGACCGCCGGGAAAGGCTCGACGACGAACAGTTCCGGCACCCGCACGCTGCCCGGCACGGCCACCCGGCCAATATCGTTGCGCATCAGATCGACAATCATCAGGTTTTCAGCGCGGTCCTTCGGTGAGGCGGCCAGTTTTTCTGCCTGCTGGCGGTCAGCATCAGGATCGGCAAGGCGTGGCAATGTACCCTTAATTGGCCGCGTCTGAATGTTGCCCTCCGCAAGATGGATAAAGCGCTCAGGCGACAGGCTGACAATGGCCCCCTGTTCGAGACGGATAAAGGCGCTGAATGGTGCCCGGTTAGTGGCGTTAAGGCGGGTAAAAGCCTGCCATTCATCGCCCTCATAGGTTGTCTGGAAACGCTGGGCGAGATTTACCTGATAGCAGTCGCCGCTTTGCAGATACGCCTGCACGCGGGCGAATTTTTCTGCATATGCCTCGGGTGTCATGTTTGAACGCCAGTCAGAGGTCAGGCGGAAATCCTGCGCAGCGGCAGGCTGCTGCGCTTCCAGCCAGGCCAGGCGCGCGTCGACATCCGAATGGCTGAGCAAAGAGACCACCTGCTTATGGTGATCGACAATCAGCGCCCAGTCATAAAGCCCTACGGCCATATCCGGCAGCGGAATATCCGCTTTCGCCACCGAGGGCAGCGTTTCAAAGCGACGGCCCAGATCGTAGCCAAACAGGCCCAGCGCACCACCCTGGAAGGGGAGATCGGGATTCGGCAGGGCAGACAAGCCCAGCGCATCGATAGCCTCCTGAAGCCGCAGCAGCGGATCGTCCGTGGACGGCAGGTCATGGGTCGTCAGCGTCTTTAGCGGATCGGCGACCAGGATATCAAAGCGGCTATAGGGATGATCCGCATGGCCGGAATGCAGCAACATCGCAAAAGGAAGATGGCTCAGACGGGCAAACCAGAACTCAGCGGCGTCAGTACGCCAGGGCAGGGTAATAACAGTGGGCAAGCGCATGTTCATGTGTGGCATACTACCGGGCAGCGTGAAATAATTAGCGCGAATAATTTAGCAGGAGTTGACGATGTTTGCAGGTTTACCTTCTCTGAGCCACGAGCAACAGCAGAAAGCGGTTGAGCGAATTCAGGAACTGATGTCCCAGGGGATGAGCAGCGGGCAGGCCATTTCCCAGGTGGCGGAAGAACTTCGCGCCACCCATACCGGCGAGCGGATCGTGGCGCGTTTCGAGGATGAAGAGGAAGAGTAACCGGCCTACACAGCCGCGATAATCTTAATCTCTACCTTGTATTCCGGCTTCATCAGCGTGGCCTGTACGGTACAACGTACAGGCGCGTGACCCGCCACCACCCAGGCATCCCAGGCTTTGTTCATGGCCGCGAAATCGTCTTTGTTTGCCAGAAAAATCGTCGCATCCAGAATGCGCGATTTGTCGCTACCTTGCTTTTCAAGCACCGCATCGATCTGCGCCAGGGTGTTCGCCGTTTGCTCGAACGCATCCGCGTCCAGATTCGCCGGTACGCCGGTGTAGTAGAGCGTCTGGTTATGAATGACTACATCAGACCAGCGGGCTTCGGCATCAATGCGCACAATTGTCATAAACGTTTCCTCGTTATTTTTCGTCATCAGGCCGCAAGACTGCCATATTGTTCCGTCGTCGTCACTATTTGGGGTGGCACTGGAGAGGATGGGCTGACATAATCCCTGTGCAAAAATACAGTGAGAGAGCACCGTGGCAGACGATTTTTCCCCTGAAGGTCAGTTAGCACAAGCCATTCCCGGCTTCAAACCGCGTGAACCTCAGCGGCAGATGGCACACGCCGTGGCGCGGGCCATTGATAAGGCGCAGCCGCTGGTGGTGGAGGCTGGAACCGGCACGGGGAAAACTTACGCCTACCTTGCCCCGGCGCTGCGGGCGAAAAAAAAGGTGATCATCTCGACCGGCTCGAAAGCGCTGCAGGATCAGCTCTACAGCCGGGATTTGCCGACGGTGGCAAAAGCGCTGAAATACAAAGGCCGGCTGGCGCTGCTGAAGGGGCGCTCTAACTATCTCTGCCTCGAGCGTCTTGAGCAACAGGCGCTGGCGGGCGGCGATTTGCCGGTGCAGACCCTGAGCGACGTCATTATCCTTCGCGCCTGGGCCAACCAGACGGAAGAGGGGGATATCAGCACCTGCGCGAGCGTGCCGGAAGACTCGCCGGCCTGGCCGCTGGTGACCAGTACCAACGACAACTGCCTCGGCAGCGACTGCCCGCTGTACAAAGACTGCTTTGTGGTGAAAGCGCGCAAAACGGCGATGGATGCCGATGTGGTGGTGGTCAACCATCACCTGTTCCTTGCGGATATGGTGGTCAAAGACAGTGGCTTTGGTGAGCTGATCCCGGAGGCGGAGGTCATGATCTTCGATGAAGCCCACCAGCTCCCGGATATCGCCAGCCAGTATTTTGGCCAGTCGCTCTCCAGCCGCCAGCTGCTGGATCTGGCGAAAGATTTCACCATCGCTTACCGCACTGAATTAAAAGATACCCAGCAGTTGCAGAAGTGTGCCGATCGCCTGGCCCAAAGCGCGCAGGACTTCCGGTTACAGCTCGGCGAGCCGGGCTATCGCGGGAACCTGCGCGAGCTGCTGGCAGATAAAAATATCCAGCGCGCGCTGCTGCTGCTCGATGACGCCCTGGAGCTCTGCTACGACGTCGCGAAATTGTCGCTTGGCCGTTCCGCGCTGCTGGATGCCGCATTCGAGCGCGCCACGCTCTATCGCGGGCGGCTCAAACGGTTAAAAGAGATTAACCAGCCGGGGTTCAGCTACTGGTATGAATGCACCTCGCGCCATTTCACGCTGGCGCTCACGCCGCTGACGGTGGCGGATAAATTTAAAGAGGTGATGGCGCAAAAGCCTGGCAGCTGGATCTTCACGTCGGCAACGCTGTCGGTGAATGACGATCTGCATCACTTCACGGAACGGCTTGGCATTGAACAGGCGGAGTCGCTGCTGCTGCCCAGCCCGTTTGATTACGAAAAACAGGCGCTGCTTTGCGTGCCGCGTAATCTTCCGCTGCCAAACCAGCCGGGTGCGGCGCGCCACCTGGCGGCAATGCTAAAACCGATGATCGAGGCCAACAACGGCCGCTGCTTTATGCTTTGCACCTCTCACGCCATGATGCGCGACCTCGCTGAGCAGTTCCGTGCCACCATGACCCTGCCGGTACTGCTGCAGGGAGAAACCAGCAAAGGGCAATTGCTGCAGCAGTTCGTCAGCGCCGGTAATGCTCTGCTGGTGGCCACCAGCAGCTTCTGGGAAGGGGTGGATGTACGCGGAGACACCCTGTCGCTTGTGATCATCGATAAGCTGCCGTTTACCTCCCCGGACGACCCGTTGCTGAAGGCTCGGATGGAAGACTGCCGCCTGCGCGGCGGCGATCCGTTTGACGAGGTACAGCTGCCGGACGCGGTGATCACCCTTAAGCAAGGGGTAGGGCGATTGATCCGCGACGTCACCGATCGCGGCGTGCTGGTCATCTGTGATAACCGGCTGGTGATGCGCCCGTACGGCGCAACCTTCCTCGCCAGCCTGCCGCCCGCACCACGGACGCGGGACATAAAACGCGCGGTGCGTTTCCTGGCAAACCCAACGGCGGAGTAATTTACCCCGGAGTGTGCTAAGATGCGCGCCATTTTGTGACTGACCCTTGCGAGAGCGCGACGACTGATGCGAATTCTGGCTATTGATACCGCAACAGAGGCTTGCTCTGTTGCTCTGTTGAACGACGGTGCTGTTTCTGCTCACTTCGAAGAGTGCCCACGGGAACACACCCAGCGCATTCTGCCCCTGGTTAAAGCGATCTTAACCCGGAGCAATACCGCCTTAACCAACCTCGACGCGCTGGCCTTTGGCCGTGGCCCGGGCAGTTTTACCGGCGTGCGTATTGGCATTGGCATTGCCCAGGGGCTGGCGCTGGGCGCTGAGCTGCCGATGATTGGCGTCTCTACCCTCGCCACCATGGCGCAGGGTGCCTGGCGTATGACCGGGGCCACCCGCGTCCTGGCCGCCATTGACGCCCGTATGGGCGAAGTCTACTGGGCTGAATACACCCGCGACGCGCAGGGCGTGTGGCACGGTGAAGAGACGGAAGCGGTACTTAAGCCACAAGCGGTGACCGAACGACTGAAACAGCTCTCCGGTGAGTGGGCGACCGTCGGCACGGGCTGGCCTGCGTGGCCTGATATGGCGAAGGATACCGGGGTGACGCTGGTGGACGGCAACATGCTATTGCCTGCGGCAGAGGATATGCTTCCCATTGCCAGCCAGCTGCTTGCAGCAGGAAAAACCGTTGCCGTGGAACACGCGGAGCCGGTTTATTTGCGAAACACCGTCGCATGGAAGAAACTTCCGGGCCGCGAGTGAATCTCAGTAACAGGAACTGAGAAAAAGGAGTCGCATCATGGCGGTTCAGACTAAAGTAGTACGCCTTTTTATGGCAGGCGCTGTTGCCATAGCACTGAGCGGATGCGTTTCCGTTCCTGATGCGATTAAGGGCTCCAGCCCGACGCCACAGCAGGATCTGGTGCGGGTGATGAATGCCCCTGAGCTCTACGTCGGGCAGGAAGCGCGCTTCGGCGGGAAAGTGATTGAAGTGCAAAACCAGCAGGGGAAAACTCGTCTGGAGATCGCGACCGTTCCCCTGGACAGCGGCGCACGCCCTGTGCTGGGTGAGGCCTCCCGCGGACGTATCTATGCGGACGTCAGTGGTTTCCTCGATCCGGTCGATTTTCGCGGACAACTGGTGACAGTCGTCGGGCCGATAACCGGCGCGGTGCAGGGCAAAATCGGTAATACGCCGTATAAATTTATGACCATGCAGGTTAACGGCTACAAACGCTGGCGGCTGGCACAGCAGGTGATCATGCCGCCTCAGCCGATCGATCCGTGGATGTGGGGTCCACACCCTTACCGTTACGGCTACCCGGGCTGGGGCTGGTATAACCCGGGACCTGCACAGGTACAGACCATCGTTACTGAGTAACTTACTGTTATTGTTAGAAAAGAGACAGCGGCTCAGCCGCTGTCTCTGTTTTTTTACGGCTACAACGAAAAAAAAGAGTGACGCGCTTCGCAACCTTAAATCTGGACAATTAATAAACTGGTACGCTGAGTTAATATAATGTTAACAAACTGTTTATTATCGGGGTTGTGATGACGACGAACACTCAGTTCAGAGGTGATGCATTGAAAAAGGTTTGGCTTAACCGTTATCCCGCAGATGTGCCTGCGGAGATCAATCCTGACCGTTATCAATCCCTGGTGGAATTATTTGAGCATTCGGTAAGGCGCTACGCGGACCAGCCCGCATTTGTGAATATGGGTGAGGTGATGACGTTCCGTAAGCTTGAGGAGCGTAGCCGGGCGTTTGCGGCTTATCTGCAGGAAGGGCTGGGACTGCAAAAAGGGGACCGCGTCGCGCTGATGATGCCAAACCTGCTGCAATATCCGGTGGCGCTGTTTGGTATCCTGCGTGCCGGGATGATTGTCGTCAACGTCAACCCGCTATACACCCCGCGCGAGCTGGAGCATCAGCTGAACGATAGTGGTGCGGCCGCGATTGTGATTGTCTCCAACTTTGCCCATACCCTGGAAAAAGTGGTCGACAGAACCCAGGTTAAACACGTCATCCTGACGCGCATGGGGGATCAACTCTCCACCGCCAAAGGCACGCTGGTTAACTTTGTCGTTAAATACATCAAACGTCTGGTGCCAAAATACCACCTGCCGGATGCCATCTCTTTCCGCCGTGCCCTGCATGCGGGCTACCGTATGCAGTACGTTAAGCCGGAGTTGGTATCGGAAGACCTGGCGTTCCTGCAATACACCGGCGGTACCACCGGCGTGGCCAAAGGGGCGATGCTGACCCACCGCAACATGCTGGCAAACCTTGAGCAGGTGAATGCCACTTACGGGCCGCTGCTGCATCCTGGCAAAGAGCTGGTCATTACCGCGCTGCCGCTGTATCACATTTTCGCACTGACCATGAACTGCCTGCTGTTTATTGAGCTCGGTGGCCAGAACGTTCTGATTACGAACCCGCGCGATATTCCGGGGCTGGTGAAAGAGCTGGCGAAATACCCGTTCACCGCCATGACCGGGGTAAACACCCTGTTTAACGCGCTGCTTAACAACAAAGAGTTCCAGCAGCTGGATTTCTCCACGTTGCACCTCTCTGCGGGCGGCGGCATGCCGGTTCAGCAGGCGGTCGCTGAGCGCTGGGTAAAGCTCACCGGGCAGTATTTGCTTGAGGGGTATGGTCTGACGGAATGTGCGCCGCTGGTCAGCGTGAACCCGCATGATATTGACTATCACAGCGGCAGCATTGGTCTGCCGGTGCCGTCCACGGAGGCCAAACTGGTCGATGATAACGATAATGAAGTCGCGCCGGGTGAACCAGGCGAACTGTGCGTCAAAGGTCCTCAGGTCATGCTGGGATACTGGCAGCGTCCTGATGCCACCGACGAAATCATCAAAGACGGCTGGCTCCACACCGGCGATATCGCGGTGATGGACGAAGAGGGCTTCCTGCGCATTGTCGATCGTAAGAAAGACATGATCCTGGTCTCCGGCTTCAACGTCTATCCGAACGAGATCGAAGACGTGGTGATGCAGCACAGCGGCGTACTCGAAGTGGCGGCCGTTGGGGTGCCTTCCGGTAGCAGCGGTGAAGCGGTCAAAATATTTGTGGTCAAGAAAGATCCTTCTCTCACCGAGGAGGAGCTGGTCACGTTCTGTCGTCGTCAGTTGACGGGCTACAAGGTGCCGAAACTGGTTGAATTCCGCGATGAGCTGCCGAAATCCAACGTCGGAAAGATATTACGACGAGAATTACGTGACGAAGCCCGTGGCAAAGTAGACAATAAGGCCTGAGCTTCACGCTAATCGCCCAGACGCCGGTTAAGCCGGCGTTTTTTATGGGCGCAAACAAAAGAGAACCCGTTTTGAATTACCAGATGATCACGACCAATGACGAGCTGGCTTCGCTGTGCGAAGTGACGCGCGACTTTCCTGCCATTGCCCTGGATACCGAGTTTGTCCGTACCCGGACATACTATCCGCAGCTGGGGTTGATACAGATGTACGACGGTAAACACGTGTCGTTGATTGACCCTCTTGGTATTACCGACTGGACGCCGATGCGCGACCTGCTGCTTGATACCGCCGTGACGAAATACCTGCACGCAGGCAGTGAAGATCTGGAAGTCTTTCTGAACACCTTTGGCATCATGCCCCAGCCGCTGATTGATACGCAGATCCTTGCCGCGTTCAGCAATCGTCCTCTCTCATGGGGCTTTGCCGCCATGGTGGAGGAGTACACGGGGTTGACGCTGGATAAAAGCGAATCCCGTACCGACTGGCTGGCGCGTCCGCTTACCGAGCGTCAGCTGGAATATGCGGCGGCAGACGTGTTTTACCTGCTGCCGATTGCCGGACAGCTGATGAAAGAGGCGGAAGCCTCTGGCTGGCTGCCTGCCGCGCTGGATGAGTGCCGTATGACCCAGCAGCGTCGCCAGGAAGTGGTGGACCCGAAAGAGGCCTGGCGCGATATCAGCAACGCGTGGCAACTGCGTACGCGTCAGCTGGCCTGCCTGCAGCTGTTAGCGGACTGGCGTCTGCGTAAAGCGCGCGAGCGCGATCTGGCGGTTAACTTTGTGGTGCGCGAAGAGCATCTCTGGGCGGTGGCACGCTATATGCCGGGCAGCCTGGGCGAACTGGACAGCATTGGGCTTTCGGGCAGTGAGATCCGTTTCCACGGTAAAACCCTGCTGGCGCTGGTCGCGAAAGCGCAGGAGTTGCCTGACGACAAGCTGCCGGAACCGCTGCTGAATCTGATGGATATGCCGGGCTACCGCAAGGCGTTCAAGGACATTAAAGCCCTGGTTCAGGCCGTTGCTACGGAAAGCAAGCTGAGTGCTGAACTGCTCGCATCACGCCGACAGATTAATCAGCTGCTGAACTGGCACTGGAAGCTGAAGCCGCAGAATGGCTTACCGGAAATGATGGCGGGCTGGCGCGGGGAATTGATGGCCGATCGCCTGAATACGCTGCTGGAAGGTTATCCGAGATAAAAAATATGCCGGGTGATAACCCGGCATATTCCCCCGGTGGCGCTGCGCTTACCGGGGCTATGAAATCACAAACCTACGGACGGGACTCTTCCGCTTCCGGGAGCGTCACGTTCAGCTCCAGAATCGAAATATCCCCGTCTTTTTGTTCCAGCTGCACCGTCACCATCTCCGGGTCAATCTGCACATACTTACAGATCACTTCCAGGATGTCCTTACGCAGCTGCGGCAGGTAGTGAGGCTCGGCGTCGCTACGACGACGCTCCGCAACGATAATTTGCAGACGTTCTTTTGCGATGTTGGCGGTGTTCTTTTTCCGCGAGAGAAAAAAGTCCAGTAATGCCATAACTTATCCTCCGAACAGGCGTTTGAGGAAACCTTTCTTCTCTTCTTCAATGAAGCGGAAAGGACGTTCTTCTCCCAGCAGACGGTCAACAGTATCAGCATACGCTTTACCTGCATCTGCCGTTGTATCCAGGATCACGGGCTCACCCTGGTTAGAGGCGCGTAACACGGACTGATCTTCCGGGATAACGCCCACCAGTTTAATGCGCAGGATCTCCAGCACGTCTTCCATGCTCAGCATATCACCTTTGTTCACGCGACCCGGGTTATAGCGGGTAAGCAGCAGGTGTTCTTTAATCGGGTCTTCGCCATTTTCCGCACGACGGGATTTAGAGGCGAGGATCCCCAGAATGCGGTCTGAGTCACGCACGGATGACACTTCAGGGTTGGTGGTGATGATCGCTTCATCGGCGAAGTAGAGCGCCATCAGGGCACCGGTTTCGATGCCGGCAGGGGAGTCACAGACAATGAAGTCGAACTCCATTTTTTTCAGCTCGTCGAGCACCTTTTCCACCCCTTCACGGGTCAGGGCGTCTTTATCACGCGTCTGAGAAGCCGGGAGAATGTAGAGGTTCTCGGTGCGTTTGTCTTTAATCAGCGCCTGGTTCAGCGTGGCATCGCCCTGAATGACGTTAACGAAGTCATACACGACGCGACGCTCACATCCCATGATGAGGTCGAGGTTACGCAGACCGATATCGAAGTCGATAACGACGGTTTTCTTTCCCTTCTGGGCCAAACCAGTAGCGATGGCCGCGCTGGAGGTGGTCTTGCCAACGCCTCCTTTACCCGAAGTAACAACAATAATGCGTGCCATAGAAATTCCTTGTTAAAAAGGGATCAATTCAACGGTTGAACGGTCAACGCGTCGTCTGCCAGAAGCAGGCGAGCCGCTTTGCCATAAAATTCGGCTGGGATCTTGTCGCTCAGCCAATATTCACCTGCGATGGAGACCAGTTCCGCCGTCAGATGAGTACAAAAAATTTGCGCGTCCCGATCGCCACTTGCCCCGGCGAGCGCACGTCCACGCATCATACCGTAAACGTGAATATTGCCATCTGCAATCAGCTCAGCGCCAGCGCTGACGTGGCTTGTAACAATTAGATCACAGTTTGGCGCATAAATGCGCTGACCGGAACGAACCGGCACATCAATCATTCGCGTTTTTGTGATGGTTGTAACGTTTTGCACCGCAGGAGGGGGCGTTTCGACGGCAACGGGTGCCGCACGCGGGGTTTTTTCTTTGCCTTCATTCAGAAGCGGCAGCCCCGCACGGTCGATTTCCGCTTTCAGCTCGGGATCTTTACAGCCACTGATGCCTACAATACGCAGTCCGGTAGAGGAGACCGCCTGCTGGAGAAGCTTCCAGTTAACCGGCGCCTCAAGACCGCTGACATTGATCACAACAGGGGCATGTTTCAGAAAGGCGGGAGCCTGGGCGATTTTGTCTTCTAACGCCTGACGAATAACCTCGGGTTTTGCATCATGCAAATGTACCACTGATAAGGTGAAGCTACTGCCTTTAAGCTCGATGGGCGTGTTTGACATCCTGGCCTTACTCAATTTGCTATTAACCGCAACCACTCGCTGCGATATTCCGAAGAGTATCAGGCATGTTATAGTCAGGAGTATATTGAGGCAAGCAACCACCCATTAATTCAGAGTAAAAACATGTTTTGTGTGATCTACAGAAGTACAAGCCGTGACCAGACCTATCTTTATGTCGAAAAGAAAGACGATTTTTCACGCGTGCCTGAAGAATTAATGAAGAACTTTGGCCGACCACAGCTGGTGATGCTGCTGCCGCTTGATGGTCGTAAGAAACTGGTGAATGCCGATCTGGATAAAGTGAAAACGGCATTAGCCGAACAAGGCTATTATTTACAGCTTCCACCGCCACCCGAGAATTTATTAAAACAGCATCTTGAGGCGAACGGGAAAAAATAGCCTCAACTGTTTTCGGGCACAACACATCAACCGTTTAGGGGTCGACCATGTATCAACATCATAACTGGCAAGGGGCATTACTGGATTATCCCGTCAGCAAAGTGGTTTGCGTGGGTAGCAACTATGCCAAACATATCCAGGAGATGGGCAGCGCGACGCCAGAAGAGCCGGTTCTGTTCATCAAGCCAGAAACGGCGCTGTGCGATATCCGCCAGCCGCTGGCGCTGCCGCAGGGGCTTGGTTCGGTGCATCACGAGGTTGAACTCGCCGTGCTGATTGGCGCGACGCTGCGACAGGCTTCAGAAGAGCATGTGCAGAAAGCGATTGCCGGATACGGCGTGGCGCTGGATCTGACCCTGCGCGATGTCCAGGGCAAGCTGAAGAAAGCCGGGCAGCCGTGGGAAAAAGCCAAAGGGTTTGATAATTCCTGCCCCATCTCGGCGTTTATTCCGGTGAGCGAATTTACCAACGATCCGCAGAATACACCGCTCAGCCTCAAGATTAACGGCGAGATCCGCCAGCAGGGCACCACGGCAGACATGATCCATAAGATTGTGCCACTGATTGCCTACATGAGCCGCTTCTTTACCCTGAAGCCGGGGGATGTGATCCTGACCGGTACCCCTGAAGGCGTGGGCCCGCTGGCGAGCGGTGATGAACTGGAAGTCGGTTTTAACGGCCTGGCGCTGAAAACCCGCGTGCTGTAATCCCACTTTGCCGCCTGAAGAGGGCGGCAAAACTTGCAACAACGTGCCAGACTCGTTATAAGGTGCGCTTTCTTTTGACGTGTGGACATCCCGATGAACGACATCCCTTTCTGGCAAAGCAAAACTCTCGACGACATGACTGACGCGGAATGGGAATCATTGTGCGACGGCTGCGGGCAGTGCTGTCTGCACAAGCTGATGGATGAAGACACGGACGAAATTTACTTCACCAACGTGGCCTGCAAGCAGTTAAACATTAAAACCTGCCAGTGCCGCAACTATGAGCGCCGCTTCGAGTTCGAGCCAGACTGCATCAAGTTAACCCGTGAGAACCTGCCCACCTTTGAATGGCTGCCGCATACCTGCGCGTATCGCCTGCTGGCGGAGGGGAAAGATCTGCCGGCATGGCATCCGCTGCTCACCGGTTCAAAAGCGGCGATGCACGGCGAACGTATCTCAGTACGCCACATTGCGGTGAAAGAGTCCGAGGTGCGTGACTGGGAAGACCACATCATGAATCACCCGACTCGTTGAGAATAAAAAACCCGCCGAGGCGGGTTTTTTATTTGTGTTTGTGCGGCATGATGCCCTCAGCCCAACCTTCTCCCACGGGAGAGGGCGCAAACACTAAAAACGGCAACCGAGGTTGCCGTTTTGCGTTTACCTTCCAAAAAGATCGCGTTTCTTCGGTTTGAACGGCTGAGCAATCAGTACCAGCAGCGCCACGACGAAGTAGGCGGCAAAAATACCCACCAGCCACTGCGGCATCTCCAGGGTCAGGAATTCCCACTGACGAACGGAGCAGTCACCGGATGCAACGAACACCTGTGGCAGCCATTTATCCAGCGGCAGCCAGCTCGGGAAGCGGGCGGCAAAATCACAGGTCATAAACGGTGATGGATGCAGCTGCATCATGGTGTGCTGCCAGGAGAGTTCAAGCCCTTTCCAGGCGCTGTACAACCAGATCGCAATCGCGGCATAACGAAGCGGCGATTTCGGCGCAATGGCGCCGACCAGGCCTGCACCCATAATGCCAAACAGCGCGCAGCGTTCGTAAATACAAAGCACGCAAGGCTTGAGCCCCATAACATGCTGGAACCACAGCGCGACCATTTCCAGCGCAAAGGCGGTCAGGGCCATTAACAACCACGCTCCGCGACCGCGGGAGCACTGGTTTAAAAATCTCAACATAATCATTTCCCTGGAACATGCTTAGAAAGCGCATTGTAAACTAATTCATTTATCGCGCCACCGATACCTGTTTTACTGCGCCGCAAGTATACCCGCTTGTATCATCCACTGCGTACAGGGAATGAGGGTAATTTTGACGCAAAGCAATCCCACGAACGTGAGCACCAGCGTATAGGGCAGCGCCATCCATACCATCCTGCCATAAGAAAGCCGTATGAGTGGCGCGAGGGCGGAGGTCAACAGGAACAGGAAAGCGGCCTGGCCATTGGGCGTTGCCACCGACGGCAGGTTGGTGCCGGTATTGATCGCCACGGCCAGTAGCTCAAACTGACCGGCGCTGATGACGCCTTGCTCCATCGCGGCTTTGGCTTCGTTGATGTAGACCGTCCCGACAAAGACGTTATCGGAGATCGACGAGAGCAGGCCATTAAACAGATAAAACAGCGAGAGCTGCGCGTCCGGTGCGGCCTGTAAAACAAAGGCGATAATCGGCGCGAACAGGTGCTGGTCGATAATCACCGCCACGACGGCGAAGAATACCGCCAGCAGGGCGGTAAACGGCAAGGCTTCGGTAAAGGCTTTACCGATGGCATGTTCATCCGTCACGCCGGTAAAGGTGGTGGCGAGAATAATGACCGACAGGCCAATCAACCCCACTTCGGCAAGATGGAGCGCCAGCGCCGCAATCAGCCAGACGCCGATAATTCCCTGGGCAATCAGACGCAGCGTCTCCTGGCGCGTCCGCTGGCTTCGGCTCTGCAGATCGAATTTATGCAGCTCCTGGCGCACCGGCTCCGGCAGTTGCGCCCCATAACCAAAGAGACGAAATTTCTCCACCAGCAGACAGGTCGCCAGACCGCAGAAAAGCACCGGTACGCTCACCGGCGCCATTCTCAGGAAGAAATCGCCGAAGTGCCAGCCCGCCGCTTTGGCAATGATCAGGTTTTGCGGCTCACCCACCATCGTCATTACGCCACCCAGGGCGGTACCGACGCCGGCATGCATCATCAGGCTGCGCAGGAAGGCGCGAAACTGTTCCAGGACTTCACGGTTATGGGCCTCGACATGGCTGTCATCCTGCAGATCCTCGCCCGGACGAGAGGAGGCGACACGGTGGTAGATTCCGTAGAATCCCACCGCGACGCTTATCACCACCGCGACCACCGTCAGCGCATCCAGGAAGGCTGAAAGGAAGGCAGCCGCGAGGCAAAACGCCAGCGAGAGGAACATTTTCGACGGAATGCTGAGCAGCAGACGCGTGAAGATAAACAGCAGCAGCTGTTTCATAAAGTAGATGCCCGCCACCATAAACATCAGCAGCAAAAGCACTTCAAGATTTGACGCCAGCTCCGCTTTGACGTGCTCCGCGCGGGTCATGCCGATCACCACGGCTTCAAACGCCAGCAAGCCGCCGGGCAACAGAGGATAACATTTCAGCGCCATCGCCAGGGTGAAGATAAATTCCGCCACCAGCAGCCACCCGGCAACGAACGGGTTCACATAAAAGAGGAGAGGGCTAACAACCAGGAACACCAGAAGTATCAGTTTGTACCAGTCAGGAGACTGGCCTAAAAAATTGCGCCACAGTGCGCGACCAAAAGAAATTTCCACGACAGACGTCCTTCCCCGTCAAGTAAAACAAAACATCAGTATACGCAAAAATCACGGCCCGGACGCGGATCAGACCGCATTGTAAATTTCACAAAAATGAAACGGTGATCCCTCTTTTCTCTCGTTGCCGCGCTACCTGCCACTGCGTGCCTCTGGTATGATGAGTCCAATTTGCTAAAGCTGTGTAATGGAAATCTCACTATGGTCATTAAGGCGCAGAGCCCGGCGGGTTTCGCGGAAGAGTACATCATTGAAAGCATCTGGAATAATCGTTTCCCTGCGGGGTCCATTCTTCCTGCTGAACGCGAACTCTCTGAACTGATTGGCGTCACTCGCACCACGCTGCGTGAAGTGCTCCAGCGGCTGGCGCGCGATGGCTGGTTGACGATCCAGCACGGTAAGCCAACAAAAGTAAACAATTTCTGGGAAACCTCCGGGCTGAATATTCTTGAAACGCTGGCGCGCCTCGATCATGAAAGCGTGCCGCAGCTCATTGATAATCTGCTCTCCGTTCGCACCAACATCGCGACGATCTTTATTCGCACGGCTTTTCGTCAGCACCCGGACGATGCCCTTGCGGTGCTGGCCAGCGCGAACGAGGTGGAAGATCACGCCGACGCGTTTGCCACCCTCGATTACAACGTGTTTCGCGGTCTGGCGTTCGCCTCCGGCAACCCGGTGTACGGTCTTATCCTCAACGGTATGAAAGGGCTCTATACCCGCATCGGCCGCCACTACTTTGCCAACCCTGAGGCGCGTAGCCTGGCGCTGGGTTTCTACCATAAACTGAGCAAGCTCTGTTCCGAAGGCCTGCACGATCAGGTTTATGAAACGGTGCGTCGCTACGGCCACGATTCCGGTGAAATCTGGCACCGGATGCAGAAAACCCTGCCGGGTGATTTAGCGATTCAGAGCCGCTGAAATAAAAAACCTCTCGTATGAGAGGTTTTTTTCGTCGGGTGGCGCTTCACTTACCGGGCCTACAAAACCCGTAGGCCGGGTAAGGCGTAGCCGCCACCCGGCAAAAAAACTACAGCGCATTCAACCGCGCCGGGCAACGCTCCAGCAGCTCGACGCTCCCGTCTTCATTCTGCTGCTCCAGCAGCACGTCAAAGCCCCACAGGCGATGCACATGCTTCAGCACCTCTTTGCGTCCTTTATCCAGCGGTGCGCGGTTATGCGGAATATAGCGTAGCGTCAGGGAACGGTCACCGCGCAAATCCACATTCCATACCTGAATATTCGGTTCAAGGTTGCTCAGGTTGTACTGGGAAGAGAGGCGAGAGCGGATCTCCCGGTAACCCTCTTCGTTGTGGATCGCTGAAATCTCCAGGTAGTTGTTACGGTCATCATCCAGCACGGTGAAGAAGCGGAAATCACGCATGATCTTCGGCGACATAAACTGGCTGATAAAGCTCTCATCCTTAAAGTCACGCATCGCAAAATGCAGCGTTTCCAGCCAGTCAGAGCCGGCGATATCCGGGAACCAGTACTTGTCTTCTTCGGTTGGCGACTGACAAATACGTTTAATGTCCTGGAACATGGCAAAACCAAGCGCATACGGGTTGATACCGCTATACCACGGGCTGTTGTAGGGCGGCTGGAACACCACATTAGTGTGGCTGTGGAGGAATTCCATCATAAACCGCTCGGTGACTTTTCCCTCATCGTAAAGATGGTTGAGAATGGTGTAGTGCCAGAATGTCGCCCAGCCTTCGTTCATCACCTGGGTCTGCTTTTGCGGGTAGAAATACTGGCTCACCTTGCGCACGATGCGCAGGATCTCACGCTGCCACGACTCCAGCAGCGGGGCGTTCTTCTCCATAAAATAGAGCAGGTTTTCCTGCGGTTCAGACGGATAACGACGCGCTTCGGCGACCGCTTTCTCCTCCTCACGCTTCGGCAGGGTACGCCACAGCATATTCACCTGGCTTTGCAGATACTCTTCGCGGCTTTTCTGCCGGGCTTTCTCCTCCTGCAGGGAGATTTTCTGTGGGCGTTTGTAGCGGTCAACGCCGTAGTTCATCAGCGCGTGACAGGAGTCGAGCAGTTTTTCCACTTCGTCCACGCCGTAGCGCTCTTCGCAGTCGGTAATGTATTTACGCGCGAAGATGAGGTAATCGACGATGGAGCTGGCGTCCGTCCAGCTGCGGAACAGGTAGTTGTTCTTGAAAAAAGAGTTATGCCCGTAGCAGGCGTGCGCCATCACCAGCGCCTGCATGGTAATGGTGTTCTCTTCCATTAAATAGGCGATACACGGATTGGAGTTTATAACAATCTCATACGCCAGCCCCTGCTGGCCATGCTTATACAGCCGCTCCGTTTCAATGAATTTTTTACCGAACGACCAGTGCGGATAGTTAATTGGCATCCCGACGCTGGAGTAGGCGTCCATCATCTGTTCGGACGTAATGACTTCAATCTGATGGGGATAGGTATCCAGGCGATACAGCTTCGCGACCCGGTCGATTTCGGCGAGGTAGACATCCAGCAGCTCGAAGGTCCAGTCGGGTCCATCGCTCAGACGTGTGTTGTCCTTGTTCAGGGAATCAATAGTAGCCATTAGCGCGCCCTCGTTGTGGGTGCTCTCTCTGTCTGGAGAGCCTCCTTTCAAGCATAGATCAACGTGTTAAAAAGCGTGCTGGGGCAGAAATTTTTTCTTTGCGATTTCGCGTTTTTGATACGGCAAAAAAACGGTATCTCTCAGCATATTATGCTGGCTAAAAATAACGCGCAGCAGGAGATCCCAAATTAGCCCTATCCCCTGATGCTGGGGGATGTGTGAGGCAAGTCACCATAAAAAAGTCGTATGTTGAATAATATTTTCAACTAGGTTATCAATCTGTAATTAGAAGATTGTTCTTTTGCACATAATGGAGTGGCTATGCGTGTTGTCATACTGGGAAGTGGTGTCGTTGGGGTAACCAGCGCCTGGTATTTAAGTCAGGCGGGACATGACGTCACCGTTATCGATCGTGAGCCAGGCCCTGCGCTGGAAACCAGCGCGGCGAACGCCGGGCAAATCTCCCCGGGCTATGCGGCGCCGTGGGCGGCTCCGGGTGTTCCGCTGAAAGCGATTAAATGGATGTTCCAGCGCCATGCGCCGCTGGCCATCAGCCTTGACGGCACGCAGTTCCAGCTCAAGTGGATGTGGCAGATGCTGCGCAACTGCGACACCCGTCACTATATGGAGAACAAAGGGCGCATGGTGCGCCTGGCGGAATACAGCCGCGACTGCCTGAAAGCGCTGCGCGCCTCGACCGGGATTGAGTATGAAGGTCGACAGGGCGGGACGCTGCAGCTGTTCCGCACGGCGCAACAGTACGAAAATGCGACCCGTGACATCGCCGTGCTGGAAGATGCCGGCGTACCGTATCAGCTGCTGGAAGCCAGCCAGCTCGGACAGGTTGAACCGGCCCTGGCGGAAGTGGCGCATAAACTGACGGGCGGTCTGCGTCTGCCGAATGACGAAACCGGTGACTGCCAGCTCTTTACGCAGCGTCTGGCGCAAATGTGCGAGCAGGCGGGTGTGAAATTCCGCTTCAACACCTCTGTCGACAAGCTGCTGTCGGAAGGGGAAAAAATTTATGGCGTGAAATGTGGTGAAGAGGTGATCAAAGCCGATGCCTACGTCATGGCGTTTGGCTCGTACTCCACCGCGATGCTGAAAGGCATTCTCGATATTCCGGTTTATCCGCTGAAGGGCTACTCGCTGACCATTCCGGTGAAAGAGGAGAGCGGGGCGCCGGTGTCGACCATTCTGGATGAGACCTACAAAATTGCCATTACCCGCTTTGATAACCGCATCCGCGTAGGCGGCATGGCGGAGATTGTCGGCTTTAACACCGAACTGCTGCAGCCGCGCCGTGAGACGCTGGAGATGGTGGTGGGCGATCTCTTCCCGCGCGGCGGTTTTGTCGAACAGGCAACCTTCTGGACCGGTCTGCGTCCAATGACGCCAGACGGCACGCCGATTGTCGGGCGCACGCCGTACAAAAACCTGTGGACCAATACCGGACACGGTACGCTTGGCTGGACGATGGCCTGTGGCTCGGGCCAGCTGCTGAGCGATCTGATTTCCGGGCGCACGCCGGCAATTCCGTTTGACGATTTAAGTGCAGCACGCTATCAGTCGGGGTTTACGCCTTCGCGTCCACAGCACCTGCACGGCGCGCATAACTAAGGAGCTGTCATGTCCCGTCCTGTTCTCGCTCAGCTGAACCTGCAGGCCCTGAAGGATAACCTGCAGATTGTTCGCCGGGCAGCACCTGGCGCCCGCGTGTGGTCGGTGGTGAAAGCCAATGCCTACGGCCACGGCATTGACCGTATCTGGAGCGCGCTGAGCGCCACCGACGGCTTCGCGTTACTGAATCTGGAAGAGGCCATTCTGCTGCGCGAACGCGGCTGGAAAGGGCCCATTCTGCTGCTGGAGGGGTTCTTCCATGCCGACGACCTGCCGCTGCTGGATAAGTACCGGCTGACCACCAGCGTTCACAGCAACTGGCAGATTAAGGCGATTCAGGATGCGAAGCTTCATGCGCCGCTGGATATTTATCTCAAGGTGAACAGCGGCATGAACCGCCTGGGCTTCCAGCCTGAGCGGGTACATACCGTCTGGCAGCAGCTGCGCGCCCTGAAGAACGTGGGTGAAATGACGCTGATGGCCCATTTTGCCGATGCGGAAAAACCGGACGGCATTGCTGATGCCATGGTCCGTATTGAGCAGGCGGCAGAGGGGCTGGACTGCCCGCGCTCGCTGTCTAACTCCGCGGCGACGCTGTGGCATCCTGAGGCGCATTACAACTGGGTGCGTCCGGGGATTGTACTGTACGGTGCGTCACCCTCAGGCCAGTGGCAGGATATTGCCAACAGCGGCCTGAAGCCGGTGATGACGTTGCGCAGTGAAATCATTGGCGTGCAGACGCTTAAGGCCGGCGACACGGTGGGCTACGGCAGCCGCTACCGGGCGACGGGTGAGCAGCGGATTGGTATTGTGGCAGGCGGCTATGCTGACGGCTATCCGCGCATCGCCCCGACCGGGACGCCGGTATGGGTGGATGGCGTTCGTACGGGAACGGTGGGCACCGTATCGATGGATATGCTGGCCGTTGACCTGACGCCATGCCCGCAGGCGGGCATCGGTTCACCGGTGGAGCTATGGGGTAACGAAATCAAAATTGATGACGTGGCCGCCGCGGCGGGGACGGTAGGGTATGAACTGATGTGCGCGCTGGCACCGAGAGTGCCTGTTGTGACGGTGTGACTTTTATGTGTGTCGGGTGGCGGCTGCGCCTTACCCGACCTACAAAATCCCTGGACGTAGGCCGGGTAAGCGTTAGCGCCACCCGGCAAAAAACCGCTACTCCACGTCCTCTTCCCGCGGCCTCAAGCCGACTTTCCGTACCGCGTTATCTTCTTTTTCGGCAACTGTCCAGATCATCCCGGCAAACTCCACCTGGTCACCCACTACCGGGGCCGCGCCAAGCCGCTGCTGGATGATTTCGCCCAGCGTTTGCTGGTTATCACCGTATTCAGCCCCCTCATCCAGACCGTAAATCAGGGCCACATCCGCAAATTTGGCGCTGGCTTCCAGAATAAAATCGCCGAAGAAACGCTGGTCCAGCGCCACCGGCGGCGACTGGCTGAACAGCTTGCCCAGCGCGGGCAGGTCGCGCTCGCGGCCTATCACGCACAGAATGTCCCCTTCGCGCAGACGGGTGCTGCCGGTCGGGTGCAGCAGGACATTATCGCGGAACAGGGCGGCAATCCGCGTGTCGGCGGGCATGTGCAAATCGCGCAGTGAGGCACCCACGCACCATTTGTCGGCGCTGAGCTGATAGACAAACTGTTCCCACGGGTTTTCCGGGTGGATGTCCAGCCCGACGCGGGACACCGGCCAGCCCACAGGCGGTACCACCACTTTGGCTTTTTTCGCCGCCCACCCGAGGGACGTTCCCTGGAAGAGTAGCGAAATCAGCACCACGAAGAACGCCACATTAAAGAACAGCCGGGCGTTATCCAGACCGGCCATCATCGGGAAGACGGCAAGGATAATCGGCACCGCACCGCGCAGGCCCACCCAGCTGATAAAGACGCGCTCGCGCAGGTTGAAGCCGCGAAACGGCAGCAGCCCCGCAAACACCGACAGCGGACGGGCGAAGAAGATCATCCACGCCGACAGCAGCAGCGCCGGAATGGCGATGGGAAGCAGGTCCGAGGGCGTCACCAGAAGCCCCAGCACCAGGAACATGCCGATCTGCGCCAGCCAGGCCAGTCCGTCGAAGTTTTGCAAAATGGCATGACGGTTGCGGATAGGGCGGTTGCCCATCAGGAACCCGCACAGATAAACGGCGAGAATGCCGCTACCGTCCAGCGCTGTGGTGACGGCGAAAATAAGAATGCCGCCGCTCAGCGCCAGCAGCGGATAGAGTCCCAGCGGTAGCGATATGCGGTTGATGGTCTGCTGTAACAGATACCCTCCCGCCAGGCCGATAAGTATCCCCAGGCCGAACTGCTGCAGGATATGCCACGCAAACATCCAGCTCAGCCCGCTTTCGTGCTGCTGAATCATCTCGATAAGCGTGATGGTGAGAAACACCGCCATCGGATCGTTACTGCCGGATTCAATCTCAAGCGTGGAGCCTACGCGTTCGTTAAGCCCTTTACCACCGAGCAGGGAGAACACGGCTGCCGCATCGGTTGAGCCGACGATAGCGCCAATCAACAGTCCTTCCATGATATTGAGATGGAAAAGCCAGGCGGCCATCATCCCGGTGAGGCCTGAGGTTATCAACACGCCGACGGTTGCCAGCGACAGTGCAGGCCCTAAGGCCACGCGGAAGGAGCTCGCCTGGGTGCGCATCCCGCCGTCAAGCAGGATAACGGCCAGTGCGAGGTTACTCACCATATAGGCGAAAGGGTAGTTATCGAAAGGAATACCGCCGATGCCATCAATGCCAGCCAGCATGCCGATGGCAAGGAAAATAACAAGAATAGGTATGCCGAGACGCGATGAAAATGAACTTAATAAAATACTGCTGGTTACAAGGACCGAACCCAGAATGAAAAGACTGATTATCGCTGCGGCATCCAATGTTCTCTTACTCCCACCTCAATGTTAACGCTGTTACTAAAACCCTAACATATTAACCACGGCAACAGCGTTTTATTAAGCGGGTTTGACGGCTTTTTTATGCCTTTATGACAGGATGGCCGCTGAGGGTGAGCCGGCTGCCCGAATCATTATGAATCAGGGAGGCGTGCGCCCCCAGCGGCAGGGTGACGGTTTGCTGCTCATGACCGAAATCCAGACCGGTAATGACCGGAATATCCAGCCGCGAGCGAATAAAGTCGATCATGGTCTCAAGGGTGTAACCCGCGTCATAATCATTAGGCGCAGAGCCGCTAAAGCTGCCCAGAATAATGGCGGACTGTCGCTCAAGAATACCAGCATGATAAAGCTGCAACAGCATGCGCTCGACGCGGAACGGATGTTCGTTGATATCTTCCAGCACCAGAATGCCATCCTCGATGTGCGGCAGCCACGGCGTGCCAATGAGCGAGACCAGCATCGCCAGATTGCCGCCCCAGAGCTGGCCTTCACACTCCCAGTGCGGTCCATTGCCTTGCCACTCCACGCTGTAGGTCGGATTACGCAGCGCGCGCCAGAAATGGTCCATGGTAAACGCGTCCAGCTCCGGCGCGCCGAGGTTACCGGCCAGCATCGGGCCGCTGAAGGTAATGACGTTATGCAGCGCCAGCAGCCCAAGCTGGATGACGGTGAAATCGCTGTGGCCGCAGATCAGCAGCGGATCCTGCTGCTGACGCTGCGCCAGGCCCTGCCAGTCAATACTCTCCAGCAGACGGCTCGCGCCATATCCGCCGCGTACCGCCAGAACGATCTGGTTTGCACCCTTCAGGTTCACCAGGTTGTTGATATCATTCAGCCTCTGCGCCTCCGTGCCGGCAAAACGCTGCTGGCGGCGGGGGATAATCGTCTGATTTTCTACCTGATGGCCGGACGCCAGCAAACGCTGAACGCCCCGCTGTGCCGCGTCCTGGTTAATGCAGTAGCCGGATGGCGCGATGAGATGAAACTGAGACATGGCAATTCCTTGCTGAATGAGAAACTAATTGTCTATATCATGCCGCTTATACGCTGCCTGCTTCAAGGGCGGCGCACCGCGATGACCGGCTATAAGGATAGATGACGTGAAATTAAGATGGTTTGCTTTTTTGATTGTGTTGCTCGCTGGCTGTAGTTCAAAGCATGATTATCAAAATCCGCCGTGGAACCCGGAAGTGCCGGTGAAGCGGGCGATGCAGTGGATGCCGATCAGTGAACAAGCCGGGAAGGCCTGGGGCGTCAGCCCGCGTCTGATCACGGCGATTATTGCGGTGGAGTCCGGCGGTAACCCCACGCTTGTCAGCAAGTCCAACGCGGTAGGGCTGATGCAGCTTAAAGCGTCTACGGCGGGGAGAGAAGTGTACCGCTATATGGGCTGGAGCGGCCAGCCGTCAACCAGCGAGCTGAAGAACCCGGAGCGCAACATTTCAATGGGCACAGCCTATCTGAGCATTATGGGACATGGCGTGCTGAAGGGCATTGAGGATCCGGATGTGATGCAGTACGCGCTGGTGGTCTCTTACGTCAACGGTGCCGGCGCGTTGCTCAGGACTTTCTCATCAGACCGCAAAGAGGCAATAGAAGAGATTAACGGCATGGACAAAGACGAATTCTTTGAGCATGTGGTGAAAAATCACCCGGCACCACAGGCGCCTCGTTATATCTGGAAAGTACAGAAAGCGATGGATGCCATGTAATGCCGCATACGGGCGGCGGTCACGCTGCCCGATTTTCCTTACAGAATTTTATTGGCGCGCTCCCGCGCCTCTCGCTCCAGTGAGTAGATAATGCGCTGCAGCTCACGCTCTGCACCGGGGCCGACGTTGAGGAAACGGAAACTCAGACGTGGGGTGGTGATGGTTTCATTTTTGCTGTCCACAACGGTGCGATCGCTGATAGCAATCAACTGCGCGTCGAAATAAAAGCGACCCCAGCCACCCATATCCAGTTCGATTTGTGTAAACCGCATGCCTTCTACCAGTCCGTCAGGTTTCGGCGTATCCATCAGTGCGCCCATACCGCCGAGCGACAGATCGAAGAGACGGAAGCGGATCTCTTTTTTGTCCGGCATTTTGGCCTTACAAAAATAGGCGGGATGAAGCGGGGCGTTGATGCGGAAATATTCACGACGCTGAACAAACCAGAGATTGGAGGGAAGCGGGGTCACAAAGGCCGGAAGTCCCTGGTATTCGCGCAGTTCCAGTCGCGACAGGACAAACTCCACTTTAGCTCCCTGGGTTTCGGCCATCACCGCGAGATTCTCCGCTTTTAGCGCCGCACGGTTTTCATACTCCTGACTGCCTAAATCAATCACCAGCCGCTCCTGCGAGGCGTCCAGGATCTTGCTGATGAACTGATTATTCGACCAGCTGATGCGCAGCGGCACTTCGCCTTTTTGCAGGTCGCGTAATACCCCTAATACAGCCAGCGGATTTTGCTTGAGGAACTGCTCACTGTAATGACTCACGCCGGATGGCTCCTTGATAAATGACAGACTGTCTTAGCGTTATCGGCACGCCGCAATGAAACTTAATACAAACCGGTGAGTTTTTTTTCGGCTTACGCAAAGATAAGTCGGTGAGATGAAAATGGTTTTCTGGCGATGACCTATACTTAAGTTAGCTGCGCAGAAGGTTTTCTGCGCATGCGTTAAACCTGCAAGAGGGCATCGCTATGGGTATCATCGCCTGGATTATCTTCGGTCTTATTGCTGGCGCTATCGCGAAATTGATCATGCCGGGAAACGACGGCGGCGGCTTTATTTTGACCTGCGTACTCGGGGTCGTTGGTGCGGTTGTGGGCGGCTGGCTGGCGACGATGTTTGGCTTTGGCGGCAACATAAGTGGTTTTGACCTGCACAGTTTTCTGGTCGCTGTTGTGGGCGCCATTGTGGTGCTGGGCATATTCAGGTTACTGCGACGAGCATAAATTAACGGAAACGGCTCTCTGTGGAGGGCCGTTTTTTTTGCCTGTATATTGATTTGTTAATCTAAATGATAATAATTGTCGTTCCGAATTACATTCAACAACAAGACGACATTATGCATACCTCACGTTTTACGCTATGCGCCCTGGCAGGCGCTATCACGCTGGCATTACAGGTTCAGGCGTTTGCCGAAGAATCAACCATCGTCGTCACGGGCTCAGAGCAGGGGAGCGCGCTGCCAACCTGGACAAACAGCGCCACGAAATCGGCCGTGGCAGAAAGTAAAACGCCGCAGGTCATCACGACCCTCTCTGCCCCGGAAATTGAAAAGCGTCACGCGAATTCGGTGAATGAAATTCTGCGCTATGCGCCGGGCGTCTCGACGGAGGTGCGGGGGAATACCTCCTATTTGAGCGAATATAAAATTCGTGGCTTTACCGTCGACCAGGAGTTCTACAACGGGCTGCAGTTGCCCTACAACGTGACCGGCAATACCCAGGCCCGTATCGATCCGCTGTTGATTGACAGCGTAGATATTTTGAAAGGCCCTTCATCGGTGCTCTACGGCGGCGCCTCGCCGGGCGGGCTGGTGAATATTCAAAGTAAAAAGCCGCAGCGGGAAGCCCGAACCGAGTTCGGCTTCAACACCGGCAACCGCAATCTGAAAGAGGGTTATCTTGACTCAACCGGGCAGCTTGCTGATAGCGACTGGAACTACCGACTGCTCGGCAAAGCGACGGAAAATGACGATCAGCCGCACACCACCCGCTATGAAAATTATCTCGTTGCCCCGTCTGTCACCTGGCAGCCCGACAGCAAAACCCGCCTCACCGTGGATGCGCTGGCGCAGAACAGCCCAGGTCTGACCCCATCGAACCCGCTGCCGCTCTCTTACCTGCGCTCGAAATACGCGGGCAAGCGCGATTACGCCGGCGATGAGTGGAGCGGGTTTAAGCAGCGGCAGTGGATGCTGGGCTACAGCTTTGAACACGCGTTTGACAGCGGCTGGGGCTTTAACCAGAAGGCACGCTATTTCGACGTCGACACGCATCAGCGCAGCGTCTATGCAACGGGCACGGGAAGCGAGGTCTATCAGCTCAACCGCTTTGCCTATACCACGGATGAAGATCTGCAGAGCTTCAATATCGATAACCAGGTCACCAAAACCGTGGCGCTGGGCGACTGGGAACATCACCTGCTGGCCGGGTTTGACTATCAGAAGCTGAACTCCCACTTCCACTACCGGTATGCGACGGACACGCCGGGTATCGATATGCGCGATCCTGACTATTCGCAGATCCATGAAAACGCGCTGGGGCTTTATACCGCCCAGAAAAACCGTCTGAGTTATCAGCAGAACGGCTATTACCTGCAGGATCAGGTCGCGTTTGGCGGCTTAAATCTGCTGGCCAGCATGCGCTACGATGATTATCGCTCCGTTACCACCAATTACCTGCAGAACGGCGACAAGGCATGGGTATCCCAGGATCGCGTCACTAAACGTCTGGGCGCGCTTTACGCTTTCGACAACGGAATTTCACCGTTTATCAGCTATTCCGAAGGTTTTGCGCCAGTGTCGCCAAAGGGAACGCTCACGGCGAAAGAGGTGAAACCGACCACCAGCAAACAGGTGGAAGGTGGGGTGAAATACCTGCTGGCCGATTATGCCACCACCCTGACGGCGTCGGTGTTTAACATCCGTCAGAAAAATGTCGTCACCTCCGATCCGGGGTTCCTGAATTACAGCCAGACCGGTGAGGTGGAATCCAAAGGGGCAGAGCTCTCGGTCGTCAGCCGTCCGACGGATAATCTGACGCTCATTGCCAACTATGCTTACACCCACGCAATCAATACCGAAGATGATAAGTACCAGGGCAAACGCCCGACGCAGGTGCCGGAGAATGCTTTTAACCTCTGGGGAGATTACACCTTTGAAAACACGCCGCTGAAAGGGCTCATGCTGGGTGCGGGGGCGCGTTACACTGGCTCCATGGAGATTTCCCCAGCTAACGATGCGGGTAAACTGGGCGGGACCACGCAGTACGATCTGTCGGCCTCTTACCGGATGGGCGAAATCCTGCCGTCGCTTGCGGGGCTAACGCTTAAAGCCAGCGCGCAGAACATCACCAACAAAGAGACGCTTACCTGTTACGACGCAACAAACTGCTGGATTGGGCGTGACCGGACGTATCAGTTAGGGGCGAGTTACAGTTTCTGAGCAAAGCCCTTTGAGGGCAAAATGTAGGCCGGGCGGCGTAGCCGCCACCCGGCAATACACGTTACTGCGCCGTAGCTTTTGCTGGCGCAACTTCGTCATTCGCTGCAGGCCGGTTCTCCGGCACGCTGTCGCACGGTTTCTCTTTCGGGCATATCAGGTCCAGCATCTTCAGCGTCACGCCGTTGCTCCAGCCGAAGCCATCCTGAAGCGGATACTCTCCACCGCCGCCGCCAGTACCGGTTGTCGACACGTCATACTTCTCGACCAGTTTCTTTTCGCGGTCGTACGTATGCTGAACGTTCTTCAGGAAGCGCCAGGTCACGTCCATCGCGACCTTATCTTGTCCGTAATTCTGCAATCCTTCCGTGGCCACCCACTGTAGCGGAGCCCAGCCGTTTGGCGCATCCCATTGCTGGCCGCTGTTGACGGTAGTGGTCGCAATCCCGCCCGGTTGTAACAGGCGCGATGAGGTTGCCGCTGCGACTTTATCGGCACGATCCTGCGCCGCGGCCTTCACGTAAAGCGGGAACAGGGCCGCGGCGGTGAGCTGATTACGTACCTTCTTGCTCTTCAGATCGTAATCAGCGTACCAGCCCTCTTTATCATTCCACAGGTGGCTCTCGATGGCTTTCTGGCGTGCCGTTGCCAGCGCCTCATATTTGCTTGCGCTGGCGGCATCGCCACTCTCCTGGCTTGCCCGGGCCAGCAGTTTTTCCATTTTGAACATCAGGGCGTTCAGATCCACGGGCACGATGCTGGTGGTCCGGATAGTGGCGAGCTTTTGCGGGTCATCCATCCAGCGGGAGCTAAAGTCCCAGCCCGAGGCCGCAGCGGAACGCAAATCACGGTAGATCTCGGTCGCAGGACGGTTTGGGTTACTTTTGGCAGTATTCACATCATCAAGCCAGGATTCCGGGCGCGGCGTATCGCGGTCATCCCAGTAGCGATTGAGGATAGCGCCATCATCCAGTTTCACCACGCGTTTGTTGGCCTGCCCGGGTTGCAGGGCGTCGACGCCATCCATCCAGTAGGCATACTCTTTTTCCATCTGCGGACGATATTTCTTCAGCGCATCGCTGTCGTGGGTCGCCAGCAGTTCAACCATCAGCGAGAAGAACGGCGGCTGGGAGCGGCTCAGGTAATAGCTGCGGTTGCCGTTGGGAATATGCCCGAAGGTGTCAATTTCATACGCAAAGTTGTCCACCATATCGCTGATTTTGTCCCAGTGGTCGCTCTCCGCCAGGCCCAGCATGGTGAAATAGCTATCCCAGTAGTAGACCTCACGGAAACGTCCGCCAGGCACAACGTACGGCTTCGGTAACGGCAGAAGGGAATCCCATTTATTGCTGGCTTTGTCGGTGGTGCGCGTCAGCACCGGCCAGAGATCGTCAATGTGCTCACGTAAACTTTGTCCTGCGGGCGGAACATATGTTTCTCCTTCACCCGGCAGCGTAAAGTTCACCTCGACAAAATGGCGTAAGTCAAACCCGGACTGACGACGTTGCATACGGTAGTCGGCAAGGATTGTCAGGGGATCGCTGTTTGGCACCGCGTCGGCAAAGGTTTTTTGATCGGGGAAGAGTTTGGCGCTCTGAACGTCACTGAAGAGGGGCCCGAGCAGAATATCCGGTGAATTCGTCTGGCCTGCGTTCATCTCTTCCGCGTAGCCAGAAGCGGCCACCGCGAGCAGCGCACTGCCCAGAACCACAGGTAAGAGGCGAGGGCGCAGCTTTTGTGGGATTATCATTGGTGCTTCTCCTTATTTCACTGAGCAGCAGTTACGCTGTCATCAATCACCAGAAAACCTTAGTCGAATATGCCGCGCTTCGCGTGCCGAACATCGCATTTTGCACAAATCCAGACTATTTACCGTTGCGTTTCATGCCCGGTATGACGGGCTGGAATATTGTTTTTGTGAATATCTAACCGCCCAGAAAATAAAGTGCGATCCGTTGCACAGAATGTGCCCGACGAACGCTTTCTTTTAATTATCACGATCACATAAAGCAAAAAACATAAGTTCGAGGTGAAAAAACATAATGGATCGCCGCATGGCTCTCAGGCGAAATTGTCGCTACGAAAGAAACCGGTTTCATAAATGAGGAGTCACGCGATGTCAATTGCAGAGAAAATTCCGGTCAAAGAGAAAATAGGCTATAGCCTGGGCGATGCAGCGAGTCATATTGTATTTGACTCATCGGTGGCCATTCTGGCGTATTACTATACGGATATCTATGGATTACCCCCGGCCGTCATGGGAACCATGTTTCTTCTGGTGCGTTTATTAGATGCGATTACCGACCCGATTATGGGCGCAATTGCTGATGCAACCTCCACGCGCTGGGGCCGTTTTCGCCCCTGGTTGCTGGCAATATGCGTTCCTTTTGCGGTGAGTTGCGTGCTGGTTTATTCCATTCCGGATTTTACCGAAACCGGAAAAATTTATTATGCCGTCGGCGCATATATATTTATGACCCTGATGTATACCGCCATTAATATCCCGTATTGCTCCCTGGGGGCGGCGCTAACGTCCGACCCACGCGAAAACCTCTCGTTGCAGTCCTGGCGTTTTGCCATCACCCCGATTGGCGGGGCGCTTGGCACCGCCCTCATTCTGCCCCTGGCTGATTACCTCTACCCGGGCGACAGAGCAACAGGTATTCAGGTGGCGATGGCGCTCTTCGGCGCGATCGGCTGCCTGATGTTTATCGTCTGTTTTGTCACCACCAAAGAGCGGGTGCAGCCTATTAAAGAGGAGAATCTCAACATTGCCCGTGACGTTAAGATCCTCTTTCGTAACGATCAGTGGCGCATTCTCTCCATCTACAACTTTATGATGCTGGTAGCGGTGGTGATCCGCGGCGGCGCGGTGGTCTATTACGTTAATACCGTACTGAACAAAGGAGCCGACATCATCTCGTACTTTATGCTGGGCGGGATGCTGGCCTCGATGTTAGGCTCCGTACTGGCACAGCCATTTGGCACCCGTTTTTGCAAGGTCAAACTCTCGTTTTGGATCAATATTCTGAATGCGGTGTTAGGCGTGGCCTGTTTCTGGCTGCCGCTGGAATTTTGGGTTATTCCCTTAATTGCCCACATTCTTATTCAGATTGTTCAGGGCGGTAACGGTGCGCTGCAGTGGTCGATGATCACCGATGCAAATAATTACGGTGAATGGAAAACCCAGCGTCGAATTACAGGTATGAATGTTGCGGCCAACATATTCGTCATTAAATTAGGGGTGGCGGTCGGCGGTGCTATTCTGGGCTGGGTACTGGCCTGGTACAATTATGAATCCAGCAGCACGGTACAATCGGAATCCGCCGTTCAGGGCGTCATTCTGCTGTTTACCTTGATTCCCTCTCTCTTTTATTTACTCACTGCTTTCTCCATTAAGTTTTATAAATTAACGGAAAACGTCATGAATGGCGTGGTGAATGATTTAAATAAAGGCGAATTCGCTAACTCTTAATGCTTTCAGTAGTAAGCCGATAATTCATGCGAATTATCGGTGAGGTTCTCTGTGTCCGTCAGGAAATAATGATTAACTCACGAGGATGGAGTCGATGAAAGTGAAAACCCTTGCACTCATTGTCAGTGCGTTTTGTACTACCGGAGCAATGGCAGCAAACGATACCCAGCGTCTGGAAGATAAACTGGCGCAACTGGAGGCGCGTCTTGAAAAAGCCGAAAGCCGGGCGGCAAAGGCGGAGGCACAAATTCAGGTGCTGGAAATACAGCAGCAAACGGTCGCGGTCGCAAATCCTGTTGTGGTGGAAGCGAAGGAGCCTGCGACAGCACAAGCGGCACCGAAGCTGACGTTATCCGGCTACGGTGATATTAAGTTTTATGGCGACGTTGAGTTTAATATGGACGCAGCCAGCAAGACCGGCAGTTTAACCTCCATGAAAACGACGGCCAACAAAGACTGGGCCCCCGGCAGCCATGAACGCTGGGATATTAACGGGCGTCTGCTGTTAGGTTTTGACGGCTATAAACGGATGGCAAACGGCAATTTCGCCGGCTTCTCCGTGCAGCCGCTGGCTGACTTAACGGGCAAAATGAACCTCGATGATGCCGTTTTCTTCTTTGGCACAGAAAACGACTGGAAGGTGAAAGTGGGGCGCTTCGAAGCCTATGACATGTTCCCGCTTAATCAGGATACCTTCGTTGAATATTCCGGCAACACCGCCAACGATCTCTACAGCGATGGCTACGGCTACATCTACATGATGAAAGAGGGGCGCGGGCGTAGCGACAGCGGCGGTAACTTCCTGCTCAGCAAAACGCTGGGTAACTGGTATCTCGAGGTTAACACCCTGCTGGAAGATGGCAGTTCGCTGTTTGTGGACCAGCTGTATCATGGTGTGGACCTGGATAACGATAAAAACGTCGCTTACGTCCGGCCGGTCATTGCCTGGCAGGAAGGGAACTTCTCGACGGCCATCGCGATGGAGAGCAACCTCGTCAACAACGCCTATGGCTACCGTGATGCGTCAGGAAAATGGATAGACCAGTCTGAGCGCACCGGCTACGGTTTCACCCTGACCTGGAACGGGCAAAAAACCGATCCGGATGACGGGATCGTGGCGAATCTGAATACCGCCTACATGGATGCCACGGATGAGACGGATTTCACCGCGGGCGTGAATGGCTTATGGCGCAATTTCGAACTGGGCTATATCTACGCGCATAACCAGATCGACAATTTCAACACCGCAAACTTCGACGCGGACTGCGACGGCGACTGCTGGGTGACCGATCCCGGGGATTATGATATTCACACCATTCATGCGTCATACCTGATCCCGAACGTGATGCAGATGAAGAATTTCAACATCTATCTTGGCGCGTATGCTTCCTGGGTGGAAGCGCATCCGAACGATGGCGATGACCGAAGCGACGATCGCTACGGCGGACGCGTGCGCTTTAAATACTATTTCTGATGCCGTACGCCGGTCAGGCCTCTTCCGGGGTCTGGCTGGCTTCCCGCAGTATCCCCGGCGCATGGCCGATAATCCGCTTAAACGCCCGGCTGAACGCCGCGAGCGATCCATACCCCAGCCGCAGCGCCACCGTTTCAATGGGCTGATTCTCATGGCGAATATACTGAATGGCCAGCCGCATTCTCAGCTCGCTGAGATATCTGGCCGGCGTGGTTCCCGTCGCCGCCAGAAAGCGTTCTGCAAACACGGAGCGGGAGGTGCCGGCTTCTTTCGCCAGATCCGCCACGCTCCAGTTCAGCCCCGGCTGCTGGTGCATGGCGTAGATCGCCCGGCTCAGACGCGGGTCGCGCAGAACCTGCACCCAGCCGGTGGCTTTTCCACAGCCGCCTTCCACCCAGCCGCGCACGATTAATGCCGCCACCACGTCGGCCAGGCGCGCGAGGATCCCGGCGAAACCGGCCTGACGCGTCAGGGATTCACGCTCCATCGCCGCCAGCAGCGGATGGATCTCCGGCCACGTGGACATCAGCCGGCTGACCATCATCACCTCCGGCATCGCTTTGATCAGCGGCTGCATCCCGCCCAGTTCAAAATCCATACAGCCGCTAAAGATGATGGTGTTCTCGCTGTCCGGACACGGCTCGCAGGTGATCGCGCAAACTGAGCTGCAGATGGGCTCGCTGGGAAATGCGGTGACCGGGGTGAGGGTGGCCTGTTCGTCCGACAGCAGGGCGTGTGCGTCGCCATTCGGAATAAAGAGGGCATCGCCGCTGCTTAAGGTGAAGGTTGCGCCACTCTCCATACGCAGCAGGGCGCTACCACGGCTGACGAAATGAAACTGCGCTCGGCCGGGGGCCTGGTGGAACGCCACTCCGAACGGCGCGCTGGCTTCAATGCGACGATATTTCACGCCCGACAAGCGCATGCCGTGCAAAAGTTCGCTGATCAGATCGGGGGACTGAGCGGTCATGGCAAAACTCCGGACGAATAATCAATAAGTGGAGATTATATGTCATAGATCGTCCACGGTGAACCCTCTATGCTTTTGCGACAGTTGTCACATTTTCATAACGGGAGATCAACAGATGAGTTCATGTGTCGCGGCGAGAGAGGCTGTTGCGCCAGCAAAACCCGCCTGGCGGGCCGTCTATTCACTGGGGCTGGGGGTGTTTGGTTTGATCACGGCAGAATTTCTGCCCGCCAGTTTGTTAACGCCAATGGCCGCAAGCCTGGGCGTCACCGAGGGGATGGCCGGGCAGGCGGTAACCGCCACCGCGCTGGTGGCGCTGGTCACCGGGTTGCTGATTACCCCGGCGACCAAGAGTATCGACCGCCGCTGGGTGCTGATGTTTTTCTCGGTGCTGCAAATCATCTCCAGTCTGCTGGTGGCCTTTGCGCCCACGCTGCACGTGCTGCTGATGGGACGCCTGCTGTTAGGGATTGCCATCGGGGGATTCTGGGCAATGTCGACGGCCACGACGATGCGTCTGGTTCCTGCCGATAAAGTGCCGAAGGCGCTGGCGGTGATCTTCTCCAGCGTATCGATTGCCACGGTGGTCGCGGCGCCGCTGGGCAGCTATCTTGGCAGCCTGATTGGCTGGCGCAACGTGTTTATTCTCTGCATTCTGCCGAGCATGCTGGCGCTGCTGTGGCAACTGTGGGTGCTGCCCTCCATGAAACCTGAGAGCAGCGGCAGTCTTGGAACGCTGTTCCGCGTGCTGCGTCGTCCGGGGATGATTGGCGGCATGCTGGCGACCATCCTGATCTTCAGCGGCCACTTTGCCTTCTTTACCTACCTGCGTCCGTTCCTGGAAACGGTTGGTCAGGTGGGCGTGGAGAGTATCTCGCTTATCCTGCTGGGCTTTGGTATCGCCAACTTTGTGGGAACGTCGGTTGCCGGGCATCTGCTGTCACGCAATCTGCATCTGACGCTCGCGCTGGTGCCGTTCGCCATGGGCGTACTGGCGCTGACCATGGTGGCGTTTGGTCATCTGGCCATGCTGGACGGCTTACTGGTTGCGCTGTGGGGCTTTGCCTTTGGTCTGGTTCCGGTGGGCTGGTCAACCTGGCTCGCCACCACCGTACCGGATGAAGCCGAAAGTGCGGGTGGGCTGCTGGTGGCCTCAATCCAGCTGGCGATAAGCGCTGGCGCTGCCGGCGGCGGGGCGGTGTTTGATCTCAACGGTGCCACAGGCGTCTTCGCCGGCAGCGGTTTCCTGCTGGTGACGGCGATGGTGATTGTGTTTATGGGCGTGAAGGTTAAGGCGGAGTGATTTTTACCCTCTCCTTCGGGAGAGGGTATTTATAGATATCCATTATTCTAGGCAGTCGCTCTTTCATTCCAGGTGTCTTTAAACACTATATTTCCGTCACAATATTTCCATTCGATTGATTCATATCGCAGTTCGACTTCTTCCATATGAGCACTTGCGATACCTAACGGGTGCAGTAAAGGGGAGATCCTTGTTATCTTGACATTTTCCAGAGTGATATTGAAATATTCACGCTCGATCCCGGCGTCATTAATCTTATACATTTTGATTAATGCTGTTTTGAAGATTTTACCTGTACAGACGGCACGAAATAGATAGGGTGTGATGCGATCTATTTCTTTTTCAAAGGTAACTGGCACATGAAGTCGTGTTCCTGTCAGTTTTCCCGTGTTGGAATCGGTGGGGATCCACACAGAGTGGTTAAACGATTTTAGTTCGGTAGAGCCCAATCTCGTAGGCATTAAACACTCCCCTGTAATCGTGGCGTTATTTTCATCTGTGAGCCATATATGTGCTGGTGTAGACATTTATTTACCCTTTGTTTTGTAGCGAAATGCAATGAAGTAAACAACTAATAAAATAATCCCAAAAACCCTTAGTGCAATTTCTTCATCTTCTATAAAACTCACTGCGACAGCACCTAGAATGACAGCGAATATTCCAGTGCCATACCAAAAAAAATCATCCATAATATCTTTTAAAAAACTTTTTAAAAATTGCATCAAAAATTCTTTTATAGATTCCCACATTATTGCATCATTTTATTTAGCGCATCAGCAATTTCACCATCGGATGCAGTGTTTAAGTTAAGATATCCGGTCTTCATTATCACGGGTTCAATAAGAAAATACATCATTTCCAGCTTTTCAACATACAGCGCATGGTAAAACAACGGTTGGAATTTTTTCAGTGTATTTGCGCTGTCTGCCGCATGCTGGACTATAGCGTAAAGGTTTAATACGCTAATTACACCTCCTGTGCCCCAACCAATCTTTTTCACAAATGCACTTTGTACGGCCGCGTTCATGTTATTACCATAACAGATGTATGACGTGACGGCATAAATCAACCCATTCTTAGAGACCTGCTTTACTGAGTAGTTTGTTGTAAATGGTATTATACTTTCAAGAATGCTTTTTCTTTGGCTGTTGGATTTGTTATGAAGCATCGTTTCAATATAAATCCTAACCATTCTAAAAATTATATCTCTATGCTTAACGAGTTGTGCTACTCCTGCTAAAAACCTTAAATCTTCATAACCTAATCGCTTACATACATCCTGGTAATTATCCGTGAAGCAAGACGTATAATAGAGTAAGCGTGTTGTAGCATCGCCAAGATTATTTAAATATTCAATAGCTCCGTCTCTCACTCCAGCTATGGCGCGATCAAGCCTTAAAGCAAGTTCTTTATCGGACCCAATTTTTTCGATAATCGATTTACTGTAATACATAACCTGCCCCTGTTGTGTACAGAGTTTATCATGGGCTATGTTGTCGCCTGGGCACAGCGATCGCACTCGCATTTTTAAAAGTAAAATGAAGAATATCCACTGACCTATTTTCTAAGCTAATGGGTGCTTTTTAATAATTGATGTGATGAATTAGCAGCCGTTGAATAGACTTAGAATTATCTTCATTTATTAATTCTGAGAGGAGTGAAGAGAGATGTTTAATAGTTACATAATTTGTAGGCCGGGTAAGCGCAAGCGCCACCCGGCATTAATGCAGGTATTACAACCCTTTCTTATCCATCCACACCGCCAGATCCACCAGACGGTTTGAGAATCCCCATTCGTTGTCATACCACGCGAGGATTTTCACCATATTCCCGCCAATCACCAGCGTGGAAAGCCCGTCAATAATTGAGGAGCGCGGGTCGCCCTGGTAATCGCTGGAGACCAGCGGCTCATCGCTGTACCCCAGAATACCTTTCAGCGGGCCACTGGCGGCCGCGTGGCGGAAGGCCTCATTTACCTCTTCGACGGTCACGTTACGGCTCAGCGTCACCGTTAAGTCGACAATCGACACCACCGGAACCGGCACGCGCAGGGAATACCCGGTCAGCTTACCGTCCAGGGAGGGGATCACTTTCCCCAGCGCTTTCGCCGCGCCGCTGGAGTAAGGCACAATCGACAGCGCCGCCGCGCGCGCGCCGCGCAGATCCTTCTCTGGCTGGTCGTGCAGCGCCTGGCTGTTGGTGTAGGCATGCGTCGTGTTCATCAGGCCATGCTCAATCCCGAACTGCTGATGCAGCACCTGAGCCGCCGGCGCCAGACCGTTGGTGGTGCAACTCCCGTTACTCACCACAACGTGCCGGGCGGGATCGTACTGGTTATGATTGACGCCCATAACAATCGTCAGGTCGTCGTTTTTTCCGGGGGCGGAGATAATGACGCGTTTTGCTCCACCGTGGGTGATATGTACCGCCGCTTTTTCCCGTTCCGTAAAGAAGCCGGTGGCCTCAATCACCACGTCCACGCCGACATCACGCCACGGGATATTCGCCGGATCGCGTTCGCTGAATACGGTGATCCTCTGCCCGTCGACCTGCAGCGCGCCGTCGGCCGCTTCAACGGGAGCGGGCAGTTTCCCCAGCAGGGAGTCATGTTTCAGCAGATGGGCGAGGGTCTTGCTGTCCGTCAGATCGTTAATGGCCACAATCTGCAGATCCGGGTTGCCCAGCGCCGCGCGCAGGAAATTACGTCCGATACGGCCGAAACCGTTAATACCGACCTTAACCATGGTGCACTCCTTATCTCTGTTGTCTGGAGTCACTGTAGGCGTCAGGCGGGATGGCGTAAACGACAAAAAAGGATCAGATTACGCCATTTTCCGGCAGTGAAATCGCTGGCGATACTCGCCCGGGGTGAGGTGGAGCTGTTTCTCGAACACGCGCCGCAAATTAATACTGGTGCCAAACCCGCTTTGCTCAGCAATGCGCTCAAGGGGAGCGCTGGTCTGCTCAAGCAGCTGGCGGGCCGCGGCCAGACGCGCTTCGGTCACGTAGCGGGCAGGCGAGACGCCCGTCTCACGGGTAAACACGCGGGTGAAATTGCGCGGGCTCATCGCCGCTTTTTCAGCCAGAGTTTCCACACACAGGTCGGCGGTGAGGTTCTGCAGCATCCAGGCCTGCAGCTCGCTTATCGGACCCGATGTGCCGGGCTGCTGCAGGTTGTAGCGACTGAACTGCAGCTGCCCTCCGGGGCGGCGCAGATACATCACCATATCCTGCGCCACGTCGCGGGCAAGGGTAAATCCGTAGTCGTCTTCCACCAGCGCCAGGGTCAGATCAAACCCGGAACTCACGCCGCCGGAGGTCCAGATGGGACCGTCCTGAATATACAGCGGGCCGCCTTCGACCCGGATTGACGGGTACTGAGCCTGCATGGTCTCCAGCAGCCGCCAGTGGGTGGTGGCGCGACGACCGTCCAGCAAACCGCTCTGGGCCAGCAGCATCGCACCGCCGCAAATGGAGGCGATCCGCCGCGCATGGGGGGCGGCGAGATGCAGCCAGTCCATCACGGCGAGGCTCTCCTGCTCGTTCACCCCGCGACCGGTAATGATGATGGTATCCAGCGGCTCACGGGGATCCAGATCCGGCAGGCGATAGTCCGCCAGCAGATTGAGGCCGGACTGGCCGTGGATCACCTGGTGCGGTTGGGTGGTCGCAATGATGATGCGATAGCAGGGCTTCGCCAGTCCTTCCGGATGCAGCCGGTTGGCCTGCATCAGAATGTCGGCGATACCGGCGGCTTCAAACAGCATGCCGCCGTCAGGAACAATAATCAGGATCTTCTTCATGTCCTGAAAAGTACCTTTATTACAAAATAAGTCAAGTGCGCCCGCACTTCACGTTTCTGGCAAAGCAAAGCGATTTAAGTTGTTTGTGATTTCAGATGTTATCCCCGATCGTCAGGGCACTGTCTCTGGCGAAACGGCGTCTGAAGGAATGGGTAAACGAAGCTCCCTCTATTTACATCCGCAACAACGCAATCAAATCCACCATCTCGCATCGGGATTTCTGTGGCGAAGCGAACTGCCCACCTGGCTGTTGATCGTGACGATTTATGCGGGCTGGTTTGCCACACTGGCGTTCTGGCAAACGCTCGGCCTGCTGCCCGCCACGCTGCTGCTGACAGGGTTTACCGCCTGGTACATGTCCCTGCAGCATGAGCTGATCCACGGACACCCCACGCGTTTTGCCTGGCTTAACCAGCTGTTTGGCACGCTCCCGCTGGCGGTGTGGTACCCGTATGGCCTGTACCGGGATTCTCATCTGGCCCACCACCGGTACGATAGCCTGACCCATCCGGTGGATGATCCGGAGTCGTACTATTTTACCGAGGAGAGCTGGGCGCGCTTTTCCCCGTGGCAGAAGCGTGCGATCCGCGCCCGAAATACCTTTGCCGGACGGCTGCTGCTGGCGCCGCTGCTGGATATTCTGCAGACGCTGGGCAGCGCCGTCGCGGCGTTTCGTTATCTACAGCTGCAGGCGATGACGATGTGGCTGGTTCACATCACGCTGCTGGCGGCACTCTTCGCCTGGATGACGCACGTCGGTTTTTCCCCCGTCTGGTTTGTGCTGGCGGTCAGTTATCCGGCGCTGGCGCTGACCAAGGTCCGATCGTTTTACGAACACCGTGCGGCCGATGACCCGTTCGCGCGCTCCGTCATCAACGAGGCCGGGCTGTTCTGGCGGATGCTGTTTTTAAATCTCAACTACCATTCAGTACACCATGATTTACCCGGCGTTCCCTGGTACGCGCTGAAGCGTATCTACCAGCAGAACCGGGAGGCGTACCGGGAGCGAAACCACGGTTTTCTCGTCAGGGGCTATGGCGAATGGTTACGTCAGTTCTGGGCCGCGCCCGTCGATGTCACCGTTCATCCCGGAGCTCAACAAGGGGAGAAGTATGAGTAACCTGCTGGCGTTTCCCATGTACGCGGTAGATCGCGCTGACACCCGCACGCTCAGGCGGACGGTAAAAGGTTTGCTGGCCGCGCGCGGTGTGCCCGTCGAGGGTGACCCGGACTGGCCGGAGTCTGAACTGCTGACGCACTGGCAACAGCCCGGGCTTATTCTCAGCCAGACCTGTGGTTATCCGCTGGTCACGCGGCTCCCGGACGTGCAGGTGGTTGGCTGTTTTCACTACACGGCACCCGGTTGTGAAGGGTATCAGTACCGCAGCGTGCTGGCGGTGCGTGCGGAGGATCGGCATCTCTCGCTGGCTGATTTTCGCGGACGCCGGGCGGTCTGTAATTCGGCCGACTCGCAGTCCGGCTATCATGCGCTGCGAAAAAAAGTGGCTCCCCTGGTGAAGGACGGCCCGTTTTTCGCGCAAACGTCCTTTAGCGGCAGCCATCGCCAGTCGCTGATTGAGGTCAAACGCGGGGCAGGGGATATTGCGGCCATCGACTGCGTTACCTGGGCATTGCTCCAGCGTCACGAGCCGGAACGGCTTGCGGGGCTGGCGGTCATTGACCGCACTCCCCTGACGCCAGGATTGCCGCTCATCACCTCGCATCACACCTCGCCTGAAACCCTGAACGCCATTCGCGATGCGCTCCACGCGCTGGTGAGTTCACCAGCACACCGGGAGGTGTGCGACGCGGTGTTGATCGGCGGTTTTAGCGTGGTGACGCGTCAGGCTTACGCCGTACTGTCCGACTGAAAAATCCCCTGCGCGTCGTTAAAGCAGCGCAGCGCCAGCGAGGAGACGGGTCTCTGTCGGCGCATAATCAGGCCGACAGGGGCCTCGATATCCGCGTCGGCAATCGGGACTATCCTGAAATGGCTGTTCAACTCTTCCAGCCCGTTGTTCAGCGGCATCACGGCACAGCACACGCCGCTCTGAACCGCCTGAATGATCTGGTACGTGGAGTCGCTTTCAAACACCGACGTCGGTTCGATGCCGGCAGACTGGAAGCTGGCCTCCATATGCGCCCGGTAGTGCATCCCCTTCGTCAGAAACCCCAGCGGAAACGCCGTCAAATCGGGCCAGGTCAGTCTCTCCTGGCTTAACCGGAAATGGCGGGTGTCGTGCAGCAGACCCATCTTCGTTTTGGGCAACTGGATAATGTCGAACAGGCTGGTGTCGATGCTGTTCAGGTAGCAAATCCCAAGTTCGAGCTGGTTGCGGCTGACGCCATCGGCAATCTGCGCCGAGGACATGGAATAGAGGCTGTAGGTCAGCTCCGGGTATTTTTGCGTCAGCAGGCGAATGAAGAACATCGGATCCACGCTCGCCAGCGGCACCATCCCCAGGCGTAATTCACCCACCACCTGGCCTTTGCACAGCGACGCTTCCGCCTGTAACCCGTCGTGCGCGGCCAGCAGCGCGCGAGCCCACGCGAGAATGCGTTCCCCCTCCGGCGTAAACCCTTCAAAGCGCTGTCCGCGCACAATCAGCACCAGCCCCAGCTCCTCCTCCAGGCTGCGGATACGCATGGAGAGGGTCGGCTGGGTGATGTTGCACTGGGAGGCCGCTTTACCAAAGTGCCGGGTCTCGTCGAGGGCGATTAAATATTTTAACTGTTTAATATCCATCTTTTTCTCTGCGCAAACGGCGTTACAGCATGCGGATCTCTTTTGAGCGCAGGGTGATGCGAACCGGAACCGATTTATAAGACGGCGTACCGCTGTCCTTGTCCAGATAATCGAGCGGGACCAGTACGTTGGCCTCCGGGTAGTAGGCGCCGACAGAGCCCGGGGCGATGCTGTACGCCACCACGGTGATGTCTTCCAGACGCTGTACGCTGCCGGGCAGGGCGGTTTCGATATCCACCCGGTCGCCGTGTTCCAGCCCTGATTGCGCCATATCCTCCTCGTTCATAAACAGCACGTCGCGGCGACCAAACACGCCACGATAGCGGTCGTCGAGGGCGTAAATGGTGGTGTTGTACTGGTCGTGACTGCGCAGGGTGATCAGGCGCAGAACGTGCTCACCCTCACCGCTGGCGTTCTCGTGAACACCGTCGAATACCGAGAACATCGCTTTTCCCGTCGCCGTTGGCCAGATACGTTGCGTTGGCGGCAGTGGCATCCGAAAACCGCCGGGAACGCGGATCCGCGCGTTGTAGTGCTCAAAGCCTGGAATGGTCTGCTCGATCAGATCGCGGATGCGGTCGTAATCCTCAACCAGCGTCATCCAGTCCACGCGCGTGGCCGGCAGGGTCGCTTTCGCCATACCGGCGACGATAGCCGGTTCAGACCGGAGTAACGGTGAGGCGGGTTTCAGCTTGCCGGAAGAGGCATGCACCATCGACATCGAGTCTTCAACGGTGATGGACTGACGGCCGGTTGCCTGCATATCCAGTTCGGTACGACCCAGACAAGGCAGGATAAACGTCTCTTTACCCACCAGCAGATGCGTACGGTTCAGCTTGGTGCCGACGTGGACGCTCAGATCCAGAGTGCCCATTGCCGGGAAACCGCGTTCATGGTCGGGCATCGCCACCGCAAAATTACCGCCGAGGCAGATAAGCGCTTTTGCCCGGCCGTCAATCATCGCCTGCGTCGCTTGCACCGCGTCATGCCCATGGTGAGATGGCGGCTCAAAACCGAACACCTCCTTCAGACGGTTCAGGAAGGCCGGTGTGGGTTTCTCACTAATCCCGACGGTACGGTTTCCCTGCACGTTTGAATGGCCGCGCAGCGGGCATATTCCCGAGCCGGGCTTGCCAATATTGCCGCGCAGCAGCAGCACGTCAGCGATCAGGCGGACATTGGCCGTCCCTTTATTGTGCTGGGTAATCCCCATCCCGTAGGTAATGATGGTGGCATTCGATTTCGCATAGGCCCCGGCGACCTTTTTGAGCGCCGCCTGGCTCAGACCCGACTCGCGCTCAATATCCTCCCAGCGGGTTTGTGCGATATCTGCGGCAAACGCCTCAAAGCCCTGGGTGTGTTCGGCAATAAAGGCATGGTCGAGCACGCCGCCGCGTTCGGCCTCCATTTCCAGCAGGTGTTTGGCAAGACCTTTCAGCGCGGCGGCATCGCCCCCGGCCTTCACCTGGAAATAGGTTGAAGCGATATCCGTGGAGCCGTAGGTCGCCATTTCAATCACGCTCTGGGGATCCGCAAAACGTTCCAGCGCGCGCTCGCGCAACGGGTTAAAAACGATAATTGGCACATTGCGCCGGGCCAGCTCATGAAGGGTGCCCATCATGCGCGGATGGTTGGTGCCGGGGTTATGGCCGATGGAGATCACCAGTTCAGTCTTGTCGAAATCGTCCAGCGAGACGGTGCCTTTGCCGATGCCAATCGAACGAGGCAAACCGACGCTGGTGGCTTCATGACACATATTCGAGCAGTCGGGGAAGTTATTGGTGCCGTATTCCCGGGCAAACAGCTGGAACAGATACGCCGCTTCGTTCGACGCCCGCCCGGAGGTATAGAACTCAACCTGGTCCGGGTCGAGCCCGCGCATCACCTCGCCAATGCGGTGAAACGCCTCGTCCCATTCCACAGGCCTGAAGGTGTCGCTTTCCCGGTCATAGCGCAGGGGATGCGTCAGCCGACCGTATCCTTCTAGTTCAAAGTCCGATTTTGCCAGCAGCGAGGTGACGCTGTTTTCGGCCAGAAACGCCGGGGTCACGCGTTTGGTGGTCGCTTCCCAGGTCACTGCTTTGGCACCGTTCTCACAAAACTGGAACGTTGATTTGTGTTCTTTATCAGGCCACGCGCAGCCCGGGCAGTCAAAACCGTCAGGTTGATTGGTGCGCAGCAGCGTCGCCGGGGCATCAAAGGTATCCATTTGGGTACGTACCGCGATGGCCGTGGCCTTCAACGCGCCCCAGCCTCCGGCAGGACCCGCATAATGTCTGATACCGGGTACTGCGCGTCTTTTCTTGTTCATACCAACTCCTGATCTGTTCAGTCTTACAACGGCGGCATCACGAAAACCACTGAAATGGCAATAAGTAACAGCAATGACGCCCGGCTCCGCAGGTGAGGCGGCACTGCAAAATGACTTATCTAAAATGTTATTTAATTCAGTGGATTATCTGACGTGTTGCTTAAAGATTTAAAGAAATTATAACGAAATTTTATCATTTTAATAATAAATCTTATCTATCAAGCGGTAGGTGCGATAAATGGCAACGAGCAGGGCGGATGTAGCATCATTAAAATTTCGAATGAAACAGATGAGGGGAGGGAAAAGCCATTCATCACGCCCGGCCTGGGGTGAAGCGCATTTTTCACTGGAGATAAAGCCGGAAAGGTTTACTCGGGCTTAATGATTAATGGATATAATTTATGTATAAGTGGTGAATTATCACAACATGAAATATAACTTATTTTGAGCTGTGAAATTAACGCCGCTCAGCATAAGGGAAATGTCTGAATGGCGATCGCGAATGGCGTTAAATATTAAAGATGCCCTGTTAGTGCAACAAATAATTCATCGTCGATATATTTTTCTGACATCACGAATACGGGAATTCTACTAATTATGGTAGTGGCGATAATAGCCGTATTGGGTTAATGAAACTGGTTCTCTTTTGGTGTTTTTCCTTTTTAAAACAGTGCATTAGAATGAGCGTTGGTGGGGAAATAAGCGCATGTAAGACATTTCACGCCATTTGATCAGATTAATCCTATAATTTTCCGACTGCTTCATTAACCACCACTTCCGTGGCGGTAAATATTGAATTGATGCGAAGCTCATGTAAACTTGTTTACCGTTTGTCAAAATATGTCAGGAAGACACAGGGCCTTATTCTGAAGGGCTCGTGCGGTAGCTATGCCCGTAAACCAGTAACGCCCCGAAATTATCCTGGCTATTTTAACAATAGCACTTAAGTCAAACTCCATCCCCTTTTCTCCATCATCGAAATATCGCTACGGAAAAGCATATGAAAATGCGCGTACTGTTTTCACTTCTGTTTGTAATGGCGGTGGCGGGCTGTAAAGCGCCGCAGAAACCTGTGATCAATGACGATACGATCGAGACCAGCCAGGTCAACGGCGTGACCTTAACCCACCGTCATGCGGTGACGCCGCCGACGGAGTTCACGCCGGTCAACGCACCGTATCGTGCCATGTATCCGGCCTCCCTGATGAGCCGTCCTGACTTTGGCGGCAAGGTTATCCGCACGCTCGATACCGGTAAAACGTACGTGGTGTTGGGGCAGGTTGAACACTACTGGATGGCGCTTGCCGATGAAGGTAACGATCAGCTGATTGGTTACGTCCCGATGCGTGCCGTGATTAAAGCCGATCAGTATGAAGCTGCCGTGCGTAAACAGGCCATTCGTCCTAAGGTGCGTAAAAAAGCGACCTGTGTTGATGTCGATGGTAACAGCAAAGCCTGCAAAGACAGCGCTAACGGTACCTGGATCCTGAACTAACGGCGTCATGAGCGCATTTTTATGAATAATAAAAATTTTCATACGCTGTGGTTACTCTTTTACGCGGTGGTTTTCGCCCTTGTCAGTGGTTGTACGTCGTCTTCACACAGCGACCCTTCCCGCTACAATCTGCAGTTTCAGGCCCATCCACAAATCAATGAATCTGCGCCGCTTAAGGTTCGGGTGTTGTTGCTGAAATCCGATGCGGATTTTATGTCCAGCGACTTCTACTCCCTGCAAAACAACGCGTCAGCCACGCTTGGCGCGAATTTGCTGAACAGCGATGTTTTCTTCCTGATGCCGGGACAACTGTCTAAAACCCTCAGCGGGCAAAGCTCTCCGGAGGCCCGCTACATCGGTGTGATGGCGGAATATCAGATGCTGGATGGCAAAAAATGGCGCGTTTCACTCCCTCTGCCTGTGCCTGGCGAAAATCATATCTACCAGTTCTGGAAATGGTCCGCAGATGAGCTTCAGGCCAACGTCTTTCTCGACGTGAACGGCATTCGGGTCATCAGCCAGTAACGCGCTTCATAACAGGAAACACATCATCATGACCAAAGCAGAAAAGGTCGTCTGGACCGAAGGCATGTTCCTGCGTCCACACCATTTTCAGCGGACTGAAAGTTATCTGCTCAACCATGTTCGTGAATGGGGTGCGCTGCAGCGTTCTTATCTGTGGGGCTTTCTCGACGTTGAACTGGATGAAGCGATGCTTCGCCAGGGATGCATTGCCCTGAGCTACTGCAGCGGGTTGCTGCCGGACGGCACCTTTTTCCAGGTCCGTAACGGGCGCAACGGTCCTGTACCGCTGAAAATTCCTGACAACCTCACCAATGAAAAGGTGGTGCTCGCGCTGCCGGTTCGTCGTGGCGAGAAAGAAGAGGTGATTTTTAGCGAAGAGCCAGCCTCACTGGCGCGCTTTATCGCGTTCGAGCAAGAGGTGGAAGACGATAACGCCATGTCGGTGGGAGATGCCACCGTCCAGTTTGGCCGCCTGCGTCTGACCCTGATGCTGGAAAAAGATCTCACTGCCGAATGGACCGCCATCGGCGTGGCGTTTGTGGCTGAGAAACGTAACGACAACCACGTGCGGCTCGATAACAGCTACATCCCGCCGATGCTGAACGCCAACAACAGCCCGCAGATCTACAGCATGATTAACGATTTGCACGGCTTGCTGGTGCAGCGCAGCCAGCAGATTGGCGGTCGTCTGCGCCAGCCCGGCCGCTTCAATACCTCTGAAATGATCGAGTTTACGCTGCTGTCGCTGGTTAACCGTCATCTGGGTGAGGTGTCTCATTTAAAAACCCTCCCGCTGGTGCACCCGGAAACGCTGTGGCGCAGCTGGCTGCCGTTTGCCACCGAGCTCACCACCTGGACGTCGCAACGTACCGCGGAAAGCGTGCTGCCGATTTACGATCATGACGATCTGGCAAACTGCTTCAGCAAGCTGATGCTGATGCTGCGTCAGGGCCTGTCGCTGGTGATGGAAGACCACGCGATCCAGCTGCCGCTTAACGAGCGCTCTCATGGCCTGAACATCGCCACGGTGCCTGAAACCAGCATGGTGCGTGAGTTTGGCTTCGTGCTGGCGGTAAAAGCCAACGTGCCAGGCGAACACCTGCAAACCCATTTCCCGGCCCAGATGAAGATCGCACCGGTCTCAAAAATCCGCGATCTGGTCCAGCTGCAGCTGCCGGGCATAATGCTGCGCGCCATGCCGGTCGCGCCGCCGCAGATCCCGTGGCATGCCGGCTACAGCTACTTCGAGCTCGAGAAGGGCAGCGAGCTGTGGCACGAGATGGATAAGTCCGGCGCATTCGCCCTGCATCTTGCAGGGGAGTTCCCGGGGCTGGATATGGAGTTTTGGGCCATCCGTAGCCCGACAGAATAATAAAGCGAGCGCTTAATATGCAGGAACGACAGGACACCGGCAGTGATGCCGCGTTTACCGGAGCCAGTAGCAACAATCAGCTGGTGGCGGCCGCCAACCCGCTGCTTAATGCGATCCCGCAGATCCGTCATTCGGTGTCGCATGACGATCAGGTGGCGTTGCGCCAGCGTCTGATCGATGAGATTCGCCGTTTCGAAGTCCGCTGTCAGCAGGCGGGGCTGCCCTACGAAGTGATCGTCGGGGCGCGTTACTGCCTGTGCACAGCGCTCGATGAGGCCGCCGCGCTCACCCCCTGGGGCAGCAGCGGCGTCTGGTCAAGCAATGGGCTGCTGGTGACGTTCCATAACGAAACGTGGGGCGGCGAGAAGTTCTTCCAGCTGCTGGCGCGCCTGTCGCAAAACCCGCGCGAGCATATCCTGCTGCTGGAGATGATCAACTACTGTCTGCTGCTTGGCTTCGAAGGACGCTACCGGGTGCTGGACAATGGCCGCACCCAGCTTGACACCATCAAGCAGCGTCTGTGGCAGATGATCCGCGGCGTGCGCGGCAGCTACCCGCCGCCGCTCTCGCCCCATCCGGAAGATCGCCCGGTGCTGCGTAAACTGTGGCGACCGATGGTGCCCCTGTGGGCCTGCGTGGCGCTGGCCGGGTTTATCGCCTGCCTGTTCTACATCATTCTGAACTGGCGTCTTGGCGACAACACCAACCCGGTGCTGGCGAAGATTTACCAGTCCCAGCTGCCGGAAACCACCATCCAGCAACCGGCACGCCAGATGCCCGCGGTGCTCAATCTGCGTGGATTCCTGAAGCCGGAAATCGAGGCGGGTCTGGTGGCGGTGAAGGACGAAGCGGACCGCAGCGTCGTTATCCTGAAGGGTGATGGTCTGTTTGCCTCCGCCTCGACCGTCGTGCGCGACCGCTATGAACCGGTTATCAACCGCATTGCACAGGCGATGAATAACGTCAGCGGCAAAATTCTGGTGGTGGGCTACAGCGACAACGTGCCGATTCGCAGCGCGCGCTTTGCCTCTAACTATGAACTCTCTCTGGAACGTGCCCGCTCGGTACAGAAAATGCTGCAGGGAAGCCTCTCTCAGCCTGGCCGCGTGAAAGCGGAAGGGCGGGGCGAGATTAACCCGGTAGCGCCGAACACGACGCCAGAAAACCGTGCCCGTAACCGCCGTGTGGAAATTACTCTGCTGGTGTCGCCTGAAAATACGCAGGCTGAGCTGAACGGATTGCCGCAAGGAAACTAAGGATGCTGACTACACTTCTTTCCATTTTGACCAATCGCATTCTGTGGAGCTTCCTCGGCGTAACGGCGCTTGCGGCGGTGATCTGGATGATTGGTCCCCTGTTGTCCATCGTGGACACCCGACCGCTCGAATCTGAGCAGAACCGTATTATCAGCATCGCCGTGGTCTATCTGCTCTGGGCGCAGGGCCACATTCTGCCGCGGCTGTACAATGCCTGGCTGAACCGCAAGCTGATGGACAAGCTCAATGAGAACACCACCAGCCCGGAAGCGGCGGATCCGCAGAAACGGCTGAACAACGAGGAGCAGATCCTCGCCAGCCGCTTTGATGAAGCCGCGCAGATGCTGAAAAAAGCGCACTTCAGCAAAGCGGGACAAGGTGCCCAGTGGACGCAGCGTTTTAGCACGCAATATCTCTATCAGCTGCCGTGGTACGTCATTATTGGCGCGCCAGGTTCGGGGAAAACCACGGCGCTGGTGAATTCCGGCCTGCAGTTCCCGCTGGCCGACCGGTTCGGTAAGACCGCGCTGCGGGGCATTGGCGGTACGCGTAACTGCGACTGGTGGTTCACCAACGAGGCGGTGCTGCTGGACACGGCGGGTCGCTACACCACGCAGGAGAGCGAGCAGGTGCAGGACGCCGGCGAATGGCTGCAGTTCATGGGGCTACTGCGCAAGTATCGCCGCCGCCAGCCGATCAACGGCGTCATCATTACCATCAGCATTTCTGACCTGCTCACCCAGTCTGCCGAGGCGTCCCGCCAGCAGGCGGTGAACCTGCGTCAGCGTCTGTCTGAACTGCATGAACAGCTGGGCATTCGCTTCCCGGTCTACGTGATGGTAACCAAGGCCGACCTCCTTAAAGGCTTCCGCGCCTGGTTTGCCGACTACGACAAAGCGCAGCGCGACCAGATCTGGGGCTTTACCCTGCCATGGGAGCAGACCAAACACGCCGATTTCGACCTGATGGGCAACTTCCACCAGGAGTTTTCGCTTTTACAGCAGCGCCTGGATGCCGGGCTGCCGGAAACCATGCTCAAAGAGCATGACGCGAAAACCCGTGCCGAAGCGTATCTCTTCCCGCAGGAGTTCGCTGCCCTGCGTCCGCTGCTGGCGGATTACCTGAGCACGGTCTTCGCCCGCTCCAACTTTGAAACCGAGTTCTCCCCACGCGGGATTTACTTCGCCAGCGGTACTCAGGAAGGGATGCCGTTCGACCGGGTGATGGGCGAACTGAACCGCGCGCTGTCGCTGCCGGAAGGGGATGAGTCAGCACACTGGGATTCGGTCAGCAAAGAAGCGCCTATTCCGGGCGCAAAAGGCCAGAGTTTCTTCATTAAAAACCTGCTGCAAAACGTCATTTTCCAGGAAGCCGGCATCGCCGGTGAAAACCGCTGGTGGGAACTGCGCAACCGGGCGGTGATCTGGTCTGGCTACGCGGCGCTGCTGGCCCTGCTGGTGATCCTGGGTGGCCTGTGGCTGACCAGCTATGCCAAAAACAAGGCTTATCTGGACGAGGTGGATGCGAAGGTGCCCCTGCTGGACCAGCAGAGCAAAGCGTTGCAGAACCAGCCTCAGCGCGATCTGTTCGATTTGCTGCCGCTGCTGAACGGGCTGGTTGACCTGCCGAAAAGCGACGCCTTTGACGTCAATGACCCACCGGTCTCCCGCCGTATGGGGCTCTACCGTGGGGATGACGTCAGCGACGCCGCCCAGTCGCTGTACCAGAAAGCGCTGGATCAGATGCTGCTGCCTGCCGTCGCCATGCACATTACCACCTGGCTTCGTAACGACAACGGCAGCGATGTGGAATACAGCTATGAAGCGCTGAAGGCTTACCAGATGCTCTACCAGCCGAATCACTATGACGGTAAATTCCTGCACTCGTGGGTGATGCTCAACCTGCAGCGTAACCTGCCGCAGAATGTGACGAAGGCGCAGCTGCAGCAGCTTGAATGGCACCTGACGCAGCTGCTGGAGCCGAAAATTCAGGCCTCCCCGTACGCGCAGGACGAGTCCCTGGTGGCGCGCGAAAGAGCGATGATCAACCAGCAGCCGCTTTCCACGCGCGTGTACGGTCGTCTCAAGCGCCTGCTGGAGCATGATGAAAACCTTAAACCGGTCTCCCTTTCCGACCTGGGCGGACCGCAGAGCGAGCTGGTCTTTTCCCGCAAAAGCGGTAAGCCGGTGAGTGAAGGTGTGCCGGGCCTCTATACGCCGGACGGCTACTGGAAAAGCTTTAACAGCCAGATTGACAGCGTCACCACGGCACTGCACGAGGACGACGCCTGGGTGCTGGGGGCCAGCACCGCGCAGGAGGATAAACAGCAGATCGATAACGCCGTGCGCCAGCTCTACATGCGCGACTTTATCGCTAACTGGGATAGCTTTCTTGCCGACATTCAGCTGAATAACAGCGCCGATCTTTCCCTGCGCATCAACACCGCGCGCCTGCTCTCGGGTGCAAACTCGCCGCTGCGCCGTCTGGTGCAGAACCTGAGCCAGGTACTGACGCTGTCGCGTAATGCACCGGCGCCAGAAGAGGCGGGTAAAGCACAGGAGCAGAGCAACCGGGCGACCCGCACCCTGGAAGCGCTGTTCAGCAATAATGACAATGCCCCGACGCAGGCTGCGGTGGTTACCCAGGCGCCGGAGCAGCTGGTGACCGACCACTATGCGCCGATGATTGAGCTGGCCCAGCCGCTGGAGAAGGGCGGGAAAACCATCGTCTTTGATGATTTTCTCAAGCAGGTGGATGAGCTGTATCGTTACCTGACCGCCGTACAGGACGCCGCCAACAGCGGCATGCCGGCCCCGGGTGGCGAGGCGATAAGCCGCCTGCAGGCCAGCGCCGGCCGTCTGCCGGGCGGGCTGCAAACCATGTTCAGCAATATGGCGGTAGGCGCCAGCAGCGACACCCAGCGCCGTGACCTGGAAAACGTGCGTAAGCGAATCAGCGTTGAGGTGGGTGGTTTCTGCCGTCAGGCCATTGCCGGTCGCTACCCGCTGGTGCGCAGCGCCAGCACCGAGGTGACCCCTGACGATCTGGCGCGCATGTTTGCGCCGGGCACCGGACTGATGGACGCCTTCTTCCGCGACAACCTGACCAACAAGGTAGACACCACCCAGGCGAACTGGCGCTTTATGCCGGGCATCGACGGTAAAACGCTGCCGGGCAGCGAAGGGCTGCTGAGACCGTTCCAGCAGGCTCAGTCTATTCGCGATGCCTTCTTTGCTAACGGGGCAACCACGCCGTCCTTCAAGGTGACGGTACGCACCGTGCGAATGGATAACACCATTCTGAACCTGACCCTGGACGTTGACGGCCAGCTGCTGCGCTACAGCCACGGCCCGCAGGCCGTGCAGATCATGAACTGGCCGGGGCCGGGCGGTACCAACCAGGTGCGTATGCAGCTGGGCCTGGCGAACGGCAGCACGGCGACGCTGGTGACCAACGGCGCCTGGGCACTGAACCGCTTCTTCGATAAAGCGAGCACCAGCCCGGGGGCGGGGAGCCTGAGCCGTCAGGCCACCTTCAACGTTGACGGACATCAGGTCACGCTGGAATTTGCGCCTAACAGCATTCGCAACCCGTTCCAGCTTCCTCGTTTCTCATGCCCATAACCGCAAGGACAGCCGTATGACGAATACCCCTGCGATGAACCGCTACAGCTGGTATGGCAAATTACCCAGCGCCGGAGATTTTTTGCAGCGCCGCTTTCCTGACACCTTACAGCGCCAGTGGTCGCACTGGTTTCAGGTCGGTCTGCTGGCCTGGCAACAGGAAGAGCAGCGCAGCGGCGAGCGCCAGTTTCACAAAGCCCCGGTCTGGAATTTTGTTGTACCGCCGATGCTGGGCAGCCAGATGATCCAGATGGGCTGTCTGCTGCCCGGCCGCGACAGCGTTGGCCGCCAGTACCCGGTGTGCCTGCAGCTGAGCTTCGCCCCGTCTGAATGGTCGACCAGCCTGCTCAGCCAGGCTGAGAGCTGGTACCAGCAGATTGGGCGCCTGGGTCTGCACGCGGTGCGCAACAGTTTTTCCGCCTCGCAGCTGGATGAAATGCTGATGACCATTCCGGCGCCGCAGCCCGTCGAGCCGCAAAAGCGTTCCGACATCCTTGACGTGATCGGTTATGACGAGGACGGTCAGAACACCCTGGGCTGGCCACAGGCGGCAGAATGTTTTGATCCCCTTCGGCAGACCAGCTACTGGTGGACCAACCGCTGCGACGGTTACCCGCTTTACACCCACGTTCACAGCGGTAACTTTACCGGGCAGCTTTTCACCCTGCTGTTCGATCCGGCAGGGGGTGCCCGCCCGGGCCGTCACGGTCTCTATCCGCCCATGTTTGAATAAGCAGGGATCTTATGAATATCGAAGAATTTCTCGCGCCAATAAGCCCCGACAAGCCCTGCGGCGAAAACCTGGAGTACGACGCTGATTTTCAGAGCATGAACCAGGCAAGCCTCGGGAAAGCGGAACAGCAGTTTGGCGACACCATTATCCCGGCAGAGCCAGCGGACTGGAACACGGTGGAAAAATTCGCCACCAGCCTGCTGACCCGCACCAAAGATCTTCGCGTGCTGCTGGCGTTAACCCATGCCTGGACACGCCGTCGCGGGCTGGCCGGTTACGCTGACGGATTACTGCTGGTGCAGGAGGCGATCACCCGTTACTGGGAGCCACTTTATCCGCTGCTGGAAGAGTATGGCGAAACCGATCCGTTTTACCGCATTAACGCCCTGGCGGGGCTGAGCGACAAGTCTGAGCTCACCGTCGCGGTGCGAAACGCCTCGCTGCTGCGTTCAAACGGCGATGAAATTTCGCTGCGTGATGCCCAGGCGCTGCTGGACGGCAGTAAGACGGAGTGTCCGGACTATCCCGGTGGCCGTCCAAGGCTGATTGACGAGCTCTCCCGCGGCGACCAGCCAGGAACCGCAGCGGTTATCGTCATTAACGAACGGCTGCTGGCGATCCGCGAGCTGCTCACCGGCTATCTCGGCGAGAGCGGAGTGCCGGAGATGGAGCAGTTGCTGAAAACCGTGGGGCTGGTGGCCAGCGCCTGTCAGGTGACCGACATCAGCAAGCTGCTGCCAAACCGTGAGGCGCAGGCTGAACAGCCCGCCGCCTCGCAGCCGATGGCCGCGCAGCCTGTCCAGCAGGTCACCGACTGGCGCAGCGTGCAGGTCACCAGCCGCGCCGATGCTCAGCTGATGCTGGAAAAAGCGAAGCAGTATTTTGCACAGTACGAACCGAGCCACCCCGCACCGCTGATGATTGAACGGGTGCAGCGGCTGTCAGAACTTAACTTTATGGACATTATTCGCGACCTGGCGCCAGACGGCGTTAACCAACTGGAAAACATCTTTGGACGCCGCGAATAACGCGTCCAGGCATTATGACGACAGGCATGGAGCCTGCCGTTTCACCTTCACCGCGCATCTTTGATGGAGAACATCATGGCAATGAGTAACAGTGGGCAGAAATTCATCGCACGTAACCGTGCCCCCCGCGTGCAGATCGAGTACGACGTAGAGATCTACGGTGCAGAACGTAAAATTCAGCTGCCGTTCGTGATGGGCGTTATGGCCGATCTGGTCGGCAAACCGGTGGAAAACCTGCCGGCCGTGGATGAGCGCAAATTCCTCGAAATTGACATCGATAACTTTGACGAACGCATGAAGGCGCTGAAGCCGCGCGTGGCGTTCCAGGTGGACAACACCCTGACCGGCGAAGGTAAGCTCAACGTCGATCTGACCTTCGACAGCATGGACGACTTCCTGCCGGATGCGGTGGCCCGCAAGGTCGAGCCGCTGAACAAGCTGCTGGAAGCACGTACTCAGCTCTCCAACCTGCTGACCTATATGGACGGCAAAAACGGTGCGGAAGAGCTGATCGCTAAAATTCTGCAGGATCCGACACTGCTCAAATCCCTGAGCCAGTTGCCGAAAAATGACGAAAGCGCGAAAGGTAGCGAGGAATAATCGATGAGCAACCAGACTCAACAACATGAGCAGCAGGCGGGTCAGGCGTTCAGCCAGGATGAATTCAGCGCGCTGCTGAACAAAGAGTTCCGCCCGAAAACCGACCAGGCGCGTTCCGCCGTAGAAAGCGCGGTCAAAACCCTGGCGCAGCAGGCGCTGGAAAATACCGTCACCTTCTCAAACGATACTTACCGCACCATTCAGAACCTGATTGCGGGTATCGATGAGCAGCTGTCACAGCAGGTAAACCAGATTATTCACCACGAAGAGTTTCAGAAGCTGGAGAGCGCCTGGCGCGGTCTGAGCTACCTGGTGAACAACACTGAAACCGACGAGATGCTGAAGATCCGCTTTATGAGCATCTCCAAGCAGGAGCTGGGCCGTACCCTGAAACGCTACAAAGGCGTGGGCTGGGACCAGAGCCCAATTTTCAAGAAAATCTACGAGCAGGAGTACGGTCAGTTTGGTGGTGAGCCGTTTGGCTGCATCGTCGGCGACTACTACTTCGACCACAGCCCGCAGGACGTTGAGCTGCTGGGTGAAATGGCGCGCATCGGTTCGGCAGCCCACTGTCCGTTCATCACCGGTACCGCACCGGGCGTGATGCAGATGGAGTCCTGGCAGGAGCTGGCCAACCCGCGCGATCTGACCAAAATCTTCCAGAACACCGAGTACGCCGCCTGGCGTTCACTGCGTGAATCTGAAGATGCCCGCTATCTGGGCCTGGTGATGCCGCGCTTCCTGTCGCGCCTGCCATACGGGATTCGCACTAACCCGGTCGACAGCTTTGACTTTGAAGAGCAGACCGACGGCGCGAACCACAACAGCTACGCGTGGGCGAACGCCGCGTATGCGATGGCAGCCAACATCAACCGCTCCTTCAAAGAGTACGGCTGGTGCACCTCGATTCGCGGCGTGGAGTCCGGCGGGGCGGTGGAAAACCTGCCGTGCCACACCTTCCCGAGCGATGACGGCGGCGTGGACATGAAATGTCCAACCGAGATCGCCATCAGCGACCGTCGAGAAGCCGAGCTGGCGAAAAACGGCTTTATGCCGCTGGTTCACCGCAAAAACTCCGACTTCGCAGCCTTCATCGGCGCGCAGTCACTGCAAAAACCGGCGGAGTACCATGACCCGGATGCGACCGCTAACGCGCGCCTGGCGTCTCGTCTGCCGTACCTGTTTGCCTGCTGCCGTTTTGCTCACTACCTGAAGTGCATCGTGCGTGACAAAATCGGCTCCTTCCGCGAGCGCGAGGAGATGGAACGCTGGCTGAACGACTGGGTAATGAACTACGTGGACGGCGACCCGGCGAACTCCTCCCAGGAGACCAAGTCCCGCAAACCGCTGGCGGCTGCGGAAGTGCAGGTGCAGGAAATTGAAGACAACCCGGGCTACTACGCCGCGAAGTTCTTCCTGCGTCCACACTACCAGCTGGAGGGGCTGACTGTGTCCCTGCGTCTGGTGTCTAAACTGCCGTCGCTGAAGACGAAAGACGCGTGATAATAGCTGCCGGTCCGTCAGGGCCGGCAGCTATGACGCTGTATATGAAACAGATAATGAATTTGAAGGGAATTATTGATGAAAAAATTCATTATCTATTTCATCGCTTATTTATTGCTTTTGATGTCGGCAATGGTCTTTTTTAGTACATGTATTTACTACCTATTGTTCTTTGACTGGCAACAGGGTGTTTTGAGAGCAATATTGCATGTACTTTGGCTTGTCGGGTGTATTGCACTCGCGATGTGCATATACGCTGCCGGTGAGAAAATCAAAAAGTGTTGTTAATCCTTCACTGACCACGTTTAGTTAAGCTGAAAGAGAAATCTAATCTGGAGCAGGAGAAACAATGAAGTTACTTACCCTACATACGTTGCTGTTTGCCGGTCTGTTGGGAGCTGCGCCACTATGGGCTGCTAATGGTCAGAATGACTCATCAAATCTTCTACGCGACCCTAATACGCTGTCCCGTAATGATGTACGAATGAGCGGAGAAAAGTTTCTTGCAGCGTGGCTCGCAAAAGATAACGAGCAGGAGCAGCTTAAGGCGAATATGTACCTGCTTGGGGTAATGGATGCGACGGAGGGCAAGTCCTGGTGTGGATATACGGTCGCCTTACCCGGTTCATTACGAGAGAGCATTTATAGCTATTTCAGAAAATTGCCTGAAAACCGTAAGAAAGAAGCTGCAGCGTCGTTAATCACCGAGGCTCTGGCGCAGGATTTACCGTGCAAAAAAGGAGTTCAACCATGAAACCATTGTATGCACAGTTAAAAGCACAACATTACTCCTCTAACGAAGCGCGTCCTGGTTATGTCCCTCGGGATGATCTCTTTAACGAAATAGGTTACGACGCAAACGTGCTCATCAAGTCCAATCCTGGGTATATGAATACTTGCGCAGTGCGAATGAGTCTCGCCCTCTTAAAGTGTGATGTTAAATTTGAAGGACGTTTGGCTATAAAGAATGGACCATATAAGGGTAAAAAAATTGAACCTGGTGCGAAGCTTTTAGCTGACCAACTCTATAAAGCGAGTGTGTTTGGCAAGGCAGAAATCTATACTGATATTCGTGAGGCAGGTCAAAAACTTCGTAACCGTAAAGGTGTGATTTTCTTTAACCGTATAACTAATTACAACGGTGGACACATCGACCTATTGGAGCCGGTAGGGGATAACATGATGCAGTGCAATTCCGATTGTTATACCGACTGCAAAGAGATTTGGTTCTGGGAACTGAGATAACGCTATAGCGTAAATAAAGATATCGCCATGATAAAAAAAACGCTTTGCCTGTTTCTTTTTCTGACTAGTTGCACATCTTATTCTGCTAATACCTACCCTCAATTCTTTCATCAGCAAACTTACAGACAGGTAATGAAAGATTACGTTCTGGCACGCTGTCTTGCTGAGGTGGCAGATGAAGATGCTCAGTTTTCTGCTGATGCAGGACTCAGTGCAAGCGCACTGTTGGAGTGGATGCCTTTCGATGTTGAAAATGGCATGGAGAAAATTGAGGCAGTTATAAAAAAATATAAAGACGAAAAGAACAGCTTTCACTCCGAGCGTTCTCAAAAAATAAAAGGCGTAACCTTAAACTGTTTACGTCTTTATCATAGCGACGAACTGAACAAACTGGTTCCGCAAGTCATCATTGGCGATCCTGATCGTACCTGGATTCAGGATAACCCGCAGTAGTAAAAGACTTCACATTCTTTCCGTTCATTCAGGGGGAATGTAAGACTGTCAAATGACACGGGTCATTTGATATGAGGCAGAGGTAAAATATGGACGGTTTTATTCAGCCCCATGCTTTCCTGTTTGCCATATAAGTGCTTTTTCGAAAGCAATATTGTTCATCCACGAAGAGTAGATATTATGGCTATTGATATGTTTCTGAAGGTCGAGGGTGTTACTGGCGAATCTAAAGATTCTAACCACACCGGCTGGACTGATATTACCTCCTTCTCCTGGGGCGCTTCCCAGCCTGGTAATATGAGCGTTGGCGGTGGCGGCGGTGCCGGTAAAGTTAACTTTAACGATCTGCACGTTAACGCCCTGATCGACAAATCCACCACAGCAATCCTGAAACACTGCGCCAGCGGTAAACACCTGACCAAAGTTGAGCTGTCCGTCTGTAAAGCCGGTGGCCAGCAGGTGGAATACTCCCGCATCACCCTGGAAGATGTGCTGGTCACGTCTGTTCAGTACACCGGTGCAGACAACGGCGATACCGTTGGTGTGACCTATGCATTCCAGGCTGCGAAAGTGAAACAGCAGTACTGGGAGCAGACCACGTCTGGTGGTAAAGGTGCTGAAAGCAGCGCTGGCTGGAACATCAAAGAGAACAAAGAAGCGTAATTGCGCATGTGGCCGGGGAATTTTCCCCGGTCTTTATCAACGTCAAAAGCCCTCAGGATCGGCGGGCATGGTTATAAAAAAGTTATTCGGTGTGTTTGCTGTCACGTTAATGGCGAGCGCCTGTGTGTCTCATCCTGCACATTATCAGTCACTTTCGGTTACGCTAAAGAACAACGAGCCCTGTTTTGCTATTCCTGCTAACTCTGGGTTAGACGCGCCTGTCACCAGTCATTCACCCACCATAATGAAACGCGCGGGAAATGAGTGGAAGGCGATATCGCCGCCGTCAACGTTTAGCCCTGAGGTGACGTTAACGGTTCAACAATGTCATCAGTGGACGGGGATTACGTGGCAAGCGGGAGAATATGATGTTGCTCTGAAAGGGGCAGGGAAAAACGATTCTATTCGTTATGCGGCTCGTTTCATCTTAGAAGAAGGTCCCTCAGATCAGTTTAAGCTTACGCAGACTGAATAGAATGTGTTAACCCCAAACGCCGCCGTTCTCGCCCCGAGCGAGGCAGCGTTTGAGTGTAATTATATCGGTCGCTGCGAAGCAGATGTTAATTATATTCCCCGGGCACCACATCTGATGTTATAGAACAATGACCGCACCATCTTGCATTTGCAGATCACTGTTCGCGATGATGCTCAGGACGAATGCAGAGCCAGCAACCGTGAAATTAATTTATGGTGAAAATGGACTATTTACTATTGTTTCTTATTGTTGTTTTGTTTTTGATTGTTGTAGTTATGGAATTGTTCAGTTCTCGTTACTTCAAAAAACACGAAGCTGACTATAACCAGCTACTTTCAGACTACCGGCGCAAAGGATATGATCTGGATCTTGTGACAAACTACGCTTCTTTTTTTGGTTCACTGGCTAATTACCAAAAAATAATCTGGTTTGTACGCCTTTATAAAGGCGTCAGAATGAAGTTTACCCATGAAAGGTTTGTGCAGGAAGAAGCATATCAATACGTGCAGTCGTTACCGGATGAAAGAATTGGCTGGATACTAAAGTTACATCGTCGTTATAAATTACAGGCGTTAATTTTCACTCTGTGGCTGATTGTTGGATTATATTTTATAACCTTCATTAAATAGTTTTTGTATTCACTTTCTCAACGGATAACAATCATTAGGTGTCCCGACTGCCGGGGCTGGAGCGCTTGTTTACGGATTAATCATAGGTGCTGCTGGCGCTGCTGGAGGTACGAAAGTAGATGGGTTTGTTGGCGAGAAGATCGGTATCTTAATATTCAGTGGAGAAAGATATGATTGCTAGTGATATTTTCTCCATTTTTGTAATTTCTCTTTTTGCTCTGTTCTTAATCCTGATGGTTACTTTTTATATTGATTATCGAAAGCACTCGGGTGAAGTTTCGGAAATATATAATGCATTAACGCAAGCCAGATTATTAAGGAAGGAAGATTATCAAGTTTGGGAAGGCTTGGGGTTCTGGGGTTTCGGTTTCCGTATCACAATTTTATCAAGGTTATTACGGGGAAAAAGCGTTAAGCTAACCGACTCTCGAAGGCTTCAATCTCATGCATGTCATGATGTTTTGTCCAGTTTTGAACTCTTCTGGGTTTATTCATATGACAAGAAAATAAAATTCACGACTGCTGTTTTTATACTGCTTTTAGTCATGGCAAGTGTTGGTGGTGTATAAACGTTTATTGCTATGTGAATTTTTTGTGTTAATCATGCCGGCGCAATTAAGTCGTGTAATTTATTTTTTCGGGGTGGGTGTACGAATCAATGCGCCTGATACTGCTTTCTTTTGTATTTTTAGGTTTGTTTGTTTCTTTGGTTTTATACGTCTATTTTTATCGGAAACACTCTCAGGAACTTTCAAAAGCATTTCATCTTCTGAATAGTAAACAATACTTAGATATAAATGATTATCTTTTCTATGAGCAGCTTGGATTACCTGGGTTTGCGCATCGCGTATTCTTAATGAGAAAAATAATGGCGTGCAAGCCGATAAACTCAGGTAGCAGAAGGCAAATCTCTCCTGAAGCAGGAAGATTTATACTTTCAATATACCGTTTTCCCTGGATTACAACGTTCCATAAATTAACGGTTTTTGTCGTGTTTTTAATGTTATTGTTAATTGTGCTAGTTGCTACCGGGCGATAAAAGAACCGTTTCAAATGATGCCCGATATTTAAACTGTCCTTTGCCTTAACCCCCAAACGCCGCCGTTCTCACCCCCGAGAGCGGCAGCGTTTGAGCGCTAATCATACCAGCAGGAATACGCCATGCGATTCACGATTATTTCTACGAAACCCGGTCATCAGCCGCCGCAGAGCAGCTGTGATTTTTACGCCCCGGGCGGCACCATTGGGCGCGGTACGGATAACAATCTGGTCTTGCCGGACAATGACCGCACCATCTCGCGTCTGCAGGCCATTGTTCACGTTGACGCCCAGGGCGAATGCCGCGTCACCAACCGTGGCAGCGTCACCCGCGTGGTATTAAATGACATTCCGCTGGAGCGGGGCCGTCAGGTTGAGCTGCAGGATGGCGACATTCTCGGCATTGATGACTACCGCATCGAAGTGACCGAGCTTATCCACGACACCCAGCCGGTGAGCCGCATGGCCGCCAGCATGCAGCAGCAGGCTCGTCCGACCGTTGCGCCAGCACCGGTTGCGCAGCCGAAACCGGCAAGCGCCGCACCGCGCGGTAAGGCTGAGCCAACTGCCGTGCCGTCTGAAATCTGGGACAGCCTGATGCAGGAGTTTTCCATCTCCGACAGCATCTCCCGCAACCGGACGAAACCGCAGCCTGCGGCGTCTCACGATCCCTTCTCCCAGCCCGCCGCACCGGAGCATAACGCCGAAGATCCGCTGGCGATGTTCAATGACAGCGATCCGAAGCTTGAGCGTAAGAACGTTGATCCAGACACCTTGTTCAGCGATGAAGCGTTGTTCAAAAAAGAGAGCATCTTTGATGACGTCACCCCTTCCACCCTGGTGCCACCGGTTGAGAGCAAACCCGCGCCAGCAGAAGAGACGACGGATGAACTCGACCCGCTGGCCCTGTTTGGGGGGGCGGCCAGCGCGCCAGCCGCACGTAATGATGACCCGCTCGGGCTGATGGGTGGGGCGCCGTTAACTCATCCGGACGAGATTGCCGACCAGAAACCGGAGCCAAAGCCGGAACCTGAGCCGGAGGAGGACGTGCTGGCCGGGTCTCCGCTGTTCGCCCCTGAACCGCAGGAAGCCCCGCGAGCTGAAGAAGCACCCCCGCGACAGGATTACGCAGGCTTCACTATGCCTACACCGCAGGCCGTTGCGCGCAGTAGCAGTCAGGCGCCTAAGGGACGGCTGCGTATCGATCCGGTCAATAACGCCGCCTCACCCGGCGCCACGGCGAACAACGGTGAGAAGGGCGAAGTGCTGCAGGGCGAGCTGCTGGAGGCGCTGCTGGAAGGTATGGGCCTGAGCGAAATGCAGCCGGTGCCGCAGTTTGACCGGGAAAACATGCGTCAGCTGGGGCAGATCCTCGGTATGTTCTCCCAGGGAACCGTGGCGCTGCTCTCCTCGCGCTCTATCCTCAAGCGTGGCGTCAAAGCCGACATGACCATGGTGCTGGACGACGCTAACAACCCGTTCAAGCTGTTGCCGACCGGGAAAACCGTCCTCATCCAGATGTTCGGTACCCCCATGCCGGGCTTTATGCCGCCGACGAAATCCGTGCGCGACGCGCTGATCGATCTGCAGGCGCACCAGCTGGGGATGATCTCCGGTATTCGCGCCATTATTGCCGCGATGCTCCAGTCCTTTAACCCGGAACAGCTGGAAGAGCAGGCGAAACAGAACGGCATGACCTCTCGCCTGGCGCTGCCGGGAAGCCGCAAAGCCGCCCTGTGGGACTATTTTGTTCGCAGCTACGGCGAGACGGCAGGTGAGATCGAGGATGACTTCCACACCCTGTTTGGCGAAGCTTTCCTTCATGCCTATGACATGGAGGTGAATCAGTACAAAGACTCACAGAGCGGATCGGAAGACAAATGAATATCGCAACGGCTTCTCTCTCCCGCCAGGGGACGCGCGCCAGTAACCAGGATCAGACGGGAGAAACCATTGGGGAACGCTCAGCCTGCTTTGTCGTCTGCGACGGCATCGCTGGCCTGCCGGGCGGGGAGGTGGCCGCTGAACTGGCCCGCAACAGCATTATCTCCCGCTTCGATGGCAACAAACACCTTAATGCGCAGCATATCCGCGACTACGTGCAGACCGCGAATCGCACCATTCTCAGCGAACAGCAGGCCGTGCAGGACTACCGCCGGATGGGCACGACGCTGGTCAGCCTGTTCATTGACCGGGATTATGGGCTGGCCTACTGGGCGCACGCCGGGGACAGCCGCCTGTACCTGTTTCGTCGCGGCTGGCTGTGGCACGTCACCACTGACCACAGCCTGGTGCAGCAGATGAAAGATGCCGGGCACCAGACCGATAACCTGAACAGCAACCTGCTGTATCTGGCGCTGGGGATTGAAAACGGTGGGCCAGAAGCGAGCTACAGCGACGTAGTGCAGGTTGAAGACGGCGATGCGTTTTTACTGTGCACCGACGGCTTCTGGCACGGCGTCAGCGAAGAGCAAATGAAGCAGTCGCTGCATATGGTCAATACACCGCAGGAGTGGCTGACCTTAATGAACCAAATCATTCAAAAGAATGGCGAACAGGAGGGGAATGCTCAGGATAACTATACCGCCCTGGCGGTATGGATGGGCAACCCTCAGGATACAACATTGCTGCACACCCTCTCTGATGCAGCACAATTTCTTCCCTGCGGAACTGATTAGACACACAAGGAACGCTATGAAACTTTGGCTATCGGGTTTGGCACTTCTGGTGGTGACCTCCACCGCTCAGGCTGAGAATTTCCGCATCGTGCAGTCTCCTGCGCAGAAGCTGGATATCTGGATCGACAACATCAAAGACAACACCCCGCAAAGCTGGTGTAAACCAGAGGTGGCGCTGCGCATCGTGGCGAACGGCAAGAAAGACGTCTCTGTGCTGGAAAACTTTGTCCCGCGTCTTGGCTCGCTGCTGGAGCACCAGTGCAGCAAACTCAATAAACTCAGCTGGACGCTCAACGATCCGGCAGGCACGACGCTGGCACAGGGCACGGCAGGCAAAGCGCAGGATTGGGCGCTGGTGGTGAAACAGGCGCAGGCTGCGACTGCCGCGACCGAAACCGCTGCCAGCGGCGCATTACTCCCGCCAGACCAGAATGTGGCTACCCAGACTGCGCCCGCCGACCGCACGCCGTGGCAGGAGTTTACCCTTCAGGACGGCTGCCATCTGCGCACCTTCTGGGAAGGTGGTGCATCCGCACCGGCGCTCTTTATTCCGGATTCTGAGACCACCCGCTGCGGTAACGGCAGCTGGCTGAGCGGACACACCGTGATCTCCCAGTCCCGCAACGGCGGGCAGAAAGAGATGGCCGTGACCTACATTCACGGCTTCCCGGTGACCGGGTTGAACCAAAACGCCGACCCGGAAAACGCCCTGATCACTTCCGTCAACAAAGAGCGCATGGTCTTCAGCACCTCTGACAGCGACCAGAGCTGGATGATCCTGCCTTACGATGACGCACTGAACAGCTGGAAGAGCAACGGCACGGTGGCGGTAGAAATTTCGCGCGAAGTCGCCAGCGACGATGCAAAACTGCAGGCGCGTATCGCCGCGGTGAAAAAAACGTGGAGCGCCTGGGTTGCGCCCGGCACCCCGCTGAATATCGTGCTGATTGACACCCTGCGTCCGCAGCTGCGCGATCCGGCAGTTGGCGCATGGCGCGCGGCGAATTAAGGAATGGCTATGAATACGCTCTATCAACACCTGGCGGGTGAGTCCCTCAACGAGGCGCTGGCGCGTCTGGAAGCCGAAATCAAAGCCCGTCCGGCAGACGCCGATCTCCGCGCCGCGTTCGTGCAGTTCTTAACCCTCAGCGGCAACTGGACGCGGGCCCTGACCCAGCTGAAGAGCTGGCTGGCGCTGAAGCCTCAGGCGAAGCCCACCGTCACGCTGCTGGAGCAGGCCATTCAGGGCGAACTGCAGCGCGCGCAGGTGATGGCGGGTGCGCTGCGTCCTGCCATGCCTGAAACCCAGTGGCCGTGGCTCGCGACGCTTGCCGCAGCGCTTAACGAAAGCGACGAACGCGCCCACGCGCTGCGCCTGGAAGCCCTTGAACAGGCACAGGCGAACGCCGGTCAGTTGACCTTCGAAAACGAAGAGACGCAGGCGTTCGAATGGCTGATGGATGGCGATGCCCGTCTGGGCACCGTCTGCGAAACCCTGGTAAACGGCCGCTATTTCTGGCTGCCGTTTAACGCTATCGCGGAGATCCGTTTCCAGGCGCCGGCCAGCGTAACTGACCTGGTCTGGCGTCATGCGCTGGTGCGTTTGACCGACGGTACGGAACAGGTGTGTCAGATCCCGGCGCGCTATCCGTTTGCGGCCGATGCCTCCGATGCGGTCAAGCTGGGGCGCACCACCGACTGGCGCCCGCTCGACGATGACGGCACCCTGTACGAAGGAATGGGGCAGAAGGCCTGGCTGAGCGAGCAAAGCGAAAGCCCGCTGCTGTCGTTAAGCCTCGTGACGTTTGCAACGGATGGAGCCGATGAGTAATCCCGCTGGCGAAGGCGATCTGCTGCGCAGCGGCTGGCAAGCCCGCAGCAAGCAGGAGAAGGTGGGGGCGCGCGACAAAATGCAGCCCTCGCTGCTCGATCGTCTCACCGATAACGACCCGGAGAAAAAACGCGAGCCGGCTAACAGCAACCTGATTACCCACGCCGCACTGCGCCGCAACGTGTTGCGGGATCTGCAGTGGCTGTTTAACACCATCAACCATGACGCCTCCGGCGATTTGAGCGCCTTGCCGCACGTGAGCCGCTCGGTGGTGAACTTCGGCGTTGCACCGCTGGCCGGGAAGCGCATGTCGGATATCGAATGGCATGACATTCAGCGCAAACTCACCGAGGCCATCATCAATTTTGAACCGCGTATTTTGCCGCAGGGGCTGCAGGTCCGCTGCGTGTCGGATACCTCCTCACTGGATCTGCACAACGTGCTCTCCATCGAGATAAAAGGGCGTTTGTGGTGTGTGCCGTACCCGCTGGAGTTCCTGTTTCGCACCGATGTCGATCTGGAAAACGGCCACTTTGAACTGAAAGATGCGGGGTAATCATGGAAAGTAAACTGCTCGACTATTACAACCGTGAGCTGGCTTACCTGCGCGAAATGGGGGCCGAGTTTGCCGAACGCTACCCGAAAGTCGCCGGAAGGCTGGGCATGCGCGGCATCGAAGTGGCGGATCCGTATACTGAACGCCTGATGGAAGGGTTCGCGTTTCTGACCTCCCGCGTGCAGATGAAAATGGATGCGGAGTTTCCGCGTTTCTCCCAGCGTCTGCTGGAGATGATTGCGCCGAACTACCTTGCGCCGACCCCCTCGATAGCGATTGCACAAATTGAACCTGACAGCAGCCGTGGCGATCTGAGCAACGGCTTCATTGTGCCGCGCGGCACCATGATGGACAGCCTGGCGCTGAAGAAAACCGGCGTGACCTGCAGCTACACCACGGCGCACGAGGTCAATCTGCTGCCGTTGAAAATCGACAAGGTTGAGCTGGGCGGCGTTCCGGCGGATCTGCCGCTGGCGCAGCTGGGTCTGAGCCAGCGCGGTATCAACAGCGCGTTACGCATCCGTATTGCCTGCGACGGCCCGCAAAACCTTGGTCATCTGGATTTCGACCGGCTGGAGCTTTTTCTCAGCGGCCCGGACATTGAAGCGCTGAAGCTGCTGGAGCTGGTGATGGAGCACCATGCCGGGATCGTCTGCCAGACGGTTAGCCCGCATCCGCAGCGGCAGTTGCTCCCGTCGGATGCGATGCGCCAGGAGGGTTTTGAGCCGGATCAGGCGCTGCTCCCGGACGATCTGCGCAACTTTGACGGTTACCGTCTGCTGCAGGAGTATTTCGCCTACCCGGCCTGTTTCCGCTTTATCAGCCTCAGCGGGCTGAGCACGCTTGTTCAGCGTTGTGACAGCGAAAAAGCGTTCGATATCTTCATTCTGCTGGATAAGTCGGATGAACAGCTGGAGCGCGTGGTCGACACCAGCCATCTGGCCCTGCACTGCACGCCGGTGATCAACCTGTTCCCGAAGGTCGCGGCCCGGCAGAAGCTGAATGAAGGCCAGCATGAATATCATCTGGTGGTCGATAACATTCGCCCGCTGGATTATGAAATTTACGCGGTGAATAAAATCTACGGCAGCGCCGACGGGCAGCGCGACGACCAGACGTTTCGTCCTTTCTGGAGCACCTGGAGCGGGGACGCGGGCAACTACGGGGCCTATTTTTCACTGCGCCGGGAACAGCGCGTGCTCTCTGAACATGCCCTGCGTTACGGCACCCGTACCGGCTATATCGGTTCAGAGGTGTTTGTGTCGCTGGTGGATGAACAGCACGCGCCGTGGCAGGAGAACCTGCGCTATATCTCTGCCGAGGTGCTCTGCACCAGCCGTGACCTGCCGCTGATGCTGCAGCAGGAGCTCGGGCAGTTCATTATGGCTGACTCCATGCCGGTGAAATCCCTGACCCTGCGTAAAGGCCCGACGCCGCCGCGTCCGGCGCTGGCCGAAGGGTTCAGCACCTGGCGCCTCATCAGCCAGCTGCAGATGAACTACCTCAGCCTGATGGACAGCGATAACGAAGACGGCGCAGCCGCGCTGCGTCAGCTGTTAGGGCTGTATGCCAACCTGGCTGAGACGCCAGTTGCGCGTCAGGTGGAAGGGGTTCGACACTGCGTGCTGGAGCCGGTTCACCGCCGCGTGCCGGAGCCTGGCCCGGTCGTTTTCGCCCGCGGGATTGGCATTACCCTGACGGTAGATGAGCGGGCGTTCTCCGGTGCCAGCCCCTGGCTTTTCGGCAGCGTGCTGGAGCGTCTCTTTGCCCGGCTGGTGTCCATTAACAGCTTCACGGAATTTACCCTCAAGAGCCAGCAGCGCGGCGAGATCGGCTACTGGGCACCGCGGATGGGTAAAAGGGCGCTGCTATGAGTGACGTTGCGGCTACACCGCTGCGCGTACACCGCCTCACGCCGCTGCCGGACAGTTTCTGGCGCGGCGTTCGCGAAACGCCGTGGCGCTACGATCTGTTCCAGCTGTTAAGACGCATTGATGCCCAGGGCGGCGAGCGCTATCCGCTGGGTCGCGCGCCGCTGCCGAAATTTGAGCCATTACGCATCGGCCAGCAGCCGTCGATGAGCTTTGCGCCTTCCACGGTGGCGCAGGTGCGTCAGCGCGAAGGGAGCGGGTTGCATGAGGTGTCTATCCTCAGCTTCGGCCTGTTTGGTCCGAACGGCCCGCTGCCGGTCCACATGACGGAGTACGCCCGCGAGCGTATTCATCATCATCAGGACAGCAGCCTGAGCGCCTTTGCCGATCTGTTCCATCATCGCCTGACGCTGCTGTTTTATCGCGCCTGGGCGGATGCGCAGCCCGCCGTCTCCCTTGATCGCGCCGACAACAGGCGCTTTGAGAGGTATCTGGCGTCGCTGATTGGGATGGGACAGCCGGGTCAGATGAACAAAGGCAGCCTCAGCGCGCATGCCCGCTTTACCCACGCCGGGCACCTGACCCGTCACGGGCGGGATCCGGAGGGTCTGGAAAAGATCCTGCGTCATTACTTTAAGGCACCGGTCAAACTGGTGAGCAACGTCCCGCAGTGGATGCCGCTCTCTGCGCGCGAGCAGGCGCAACTGGGAGCCGGTCGGCGCATGCCGCGCCTGGGGGAATCCGCCTTTCTGGGCATTGCGGTACGCGACGTGCAGCATAAGTTTCGCATCGAGATTGGCCCGCTGAGCGCGGAGGAGTACAACCGCTTCCTGCCGGGCGAAGCCTGGGTCACCGAACTGCGCGACTGGGTGCGCCAGTATGCCGGGGTGGAATTTGAATGGGATACACGGGTGATCCTGCGCGAAGACGCGGTGCAGGGCACCTCGCTCGGTGGTACCGGGCGATTAGGCTATAACACCTGGCTGGGTCATCAACCTCAGCCTGTCCCGCGTGGCGATCTGGTGTATCGCGCAGAGCGGTAATCCTTCCGTATACCGAATCATTGTTAATGGAAACTAACATGTCAGAAATTAGCCGTGCCGTGCTTTTCGGCAAACTGGATACGCTGTTATTTACCTCTCTGGAAAGCGCCACCGCCTTCTGCAAGCTGCGCGGCAACCCGTATGTGGAGCTGGTGCACTGGCTGCATCAGCTGACGCAGCAGCAGGATGGCGATCTGCAGCAGGTCATCCGCCACTTTGCCCTCGACGAACAGCAGCTGACGCGCGATATCGTTGCCGCGCTGGACGCCCTGCCGCGCGGAGCGAGCTCTGTTTCCGATCTCTCCGAACATATCGACAGCGCCGTGGAGCGCGCCTGGGTCTACGGGTCGCTGAAGTTTGGCGTCAGCCGTATTCGCGGCGGCCATTTGCTGATCGGCCTGCTGAAAACCTGGAATCTGGCCAACGTGCTGAAAAGCATCTCGGCGCAGTTTACCCGTCTTAACGTCGAGGTGCTGATTGAGCAGTTCGACGCCATTTGCGCCAACAGCAAAGAGACGCAGCAGGCCGCTGCCGCGGTTGACGCACCGGCGGGGGCGGTTCCGGCCGCTCAGGGGACGCTGGCCCAGTACGGTCAGGATCTGACCGCCCGCGCCCGTGAAGGGAAGATTGACCCGGTTGTCGGGCGTGATGAAGAGATCCGCCAGATGGTCGATATTCTGATGCGTCGCCGCCAGAACAACCCGCTGCTGACCGGGGAGGCCGGGGTTGGTAAAACGGCGGTGGTGGAAGGGCTGGCGCTGCGTATCGCTGACGGCGACGTACCGGAGCCGCTGCAAAATATACAGCTGTGGCTGCTGGATATCGGCATGCTGCAGGCAGGCGCGGGCATGAAGGGCGAATTTGAGGCCCGTCTGCAGGCATTAATCAATGAAGTGCAGTCCAGCGCTACGCCGATCATTCTGTTTATCGATGAGATCCACACCCTGATTGGCGCAGGCGGCCAGCAGGGCACCGGCGACGCCGCCAACCTGCTGAAGCCTGCCCTGGCGCGCGGTCAACTGCGCACCATCGGGGCGACCACCTGGGCGGAATACAAAAAATACATCGAGAAAGATCCGGCGCTGACCCGCCGTTTCCAGACGGTGCAGGTTCATGAGCCGGACGAAGCGAAAGCCGTTCTGATGCTGCGCAGTACCGTATCGCCGCTGGAGACGCACCACCAGGTTCTGCTGCTCGACGAAGCGGTGAGCGCTGCGGTGAAGCTCTCTCATCGCTATATTCCTGCGCGTCAGCTACCGGATAAAGCCGTTGCGCTGCTCGATACCGCCTGTGCCCGCGTCGCGGTCAGCCAGAGCGCGCCGCCGGCGCAGCTTGAAGACTGCCTGCGCCATCTCGCCGCGCTGGACGTAGAAATCGGGATTGCCGAACGCGAAGCGCGGGTGGGGGCTGGTGACGCTCTGCGCGTAACGGCCTTACGCGCAGAGCGTGACGCGTATGAGACAAAACGCGACGCCCTGGCCCAGCGCTGGGAGGAAGAGCGCAGCCTGGTGCAGGAGATTATCCGCCTGCGTGCTGCGCTGTTTGCGGCCGGTGATGAAGAGAGCGCCGGGCTGCACGACCAGCTGGCGGAGCAGCAGCAGGCGCTGAAAACCTTACAGGGTGACGAACCGCTGTTGTTCGCCGCGGTGGATGAAAACGTGGTTGCGGCAGTGGTTTCTGACTGGACCGGGATCCCGCTGGGCCGGATGGTGAAAAACGAGATCGATGCGGTGCTGAACCTTGCCGACACGCTGAACCAGCGGGTCATCGGCCAGCGTCACGGGCTGGATCTGATTGCCCGCCGGGTGAAAACCTCCCGTGCGAAGCTGGACGACCCGAACAAACCGGTGGGCGTCTTTATGCTGTGCGGCCCGTCTGGCGTCGGCAAAACGGAAACCGCGCTGGCGCTTGCGGAGTCGCTGTACGGCGGCGAGCAGAACGTCATTACCATCAATATGAGTGAATTCCAGGAAGCACACACCGTCTCTACCTTAAAAGGTGCACCGCCGGGATACGTAGGGTATGGTGAGGGCGGTGTGTTAACCGAGGCCGTGCGTCGCCGCCCGTATAGCGTGGTGCTGCTGGACGAAATTGAAAAAGCGCACCCGGACGTGCATGAGATCTTCTTCCAGGTTTTCGATAAAGGCTGGATGGAAGATGGCGAAGGGCGCCATATTGATTTCCGCAACACCATTATTATTCTGACGTCTAACGTGGGCACCGAGCTGATCAGCGCCATGTGTGCCGACCCGGAGCTGATGCCGGAGCCGGAGGCGTTAAGCGGCGCGCTGCGCCAGCCGCTGCTGGAGGTGTTCCCGCCGGCGCTGCTGGGCCGTCTGCTGGTGGTGCCGTATTACCCGCTCAGCGACGAGATGCTGGGGCAGATTGTTCGCCTGCAGCTCAGGCGCATCCAGCGTCGTCTGGAAGAGAATCACAACATCATTTCTGAGTTTGACGACAGCGTGGTGGAACAGATTGTTCAGCGCTGTACCGAGGTGGAGTCCGGCGGCCGCATGGTGGATGCGATCCTGACCAATACCTTGTTGCCTCAGATGAGCCAGATTTTACTTACCGCCAGCCGCAGCGACGAGCAGTTCCGACGTCTGCATGTCACCTGTGAGCAGGGCGAGTTTCACTGTCAGTTTGCCGCGTAATAATCATCAAGAGAACTGTAAAAGATGACGGATAATGATAACAATCGGACTGTCCCAAACGCGCTCCCGGTCGGGTACCGCTTCAATGAGTTTGAAATCAAAGAGGTGATCGGCGGCGGCGGTTTCGGCATCGTTTATCGCGCGTGGGATCACCAGCTCGAACGCACTATCGCTATCAAAGAATTTATGCCTTCCTCGCTCGCCGTGCGCGGCGACGACATGACCCTGGTGCTGCGCAGCGAGCGCTTTGGCAAAGCCTTTTCCGCCGGGCTGAACAGCTTTATTCAGGAGGCGCGTCTGCTGGCGCGTTTTAACCACCCGAACCTGCTGCACGTTCTGCGCTTCTGGGTGCAAAACGACACGGCCTACATGGGGACGCTGTTTTACAGCGGCACCACGCTGTCGCGCCTGCGTGAAGAAAAGCCGGAGCTGATTAACGAAGCCTGGATCCGCCGTACGCTGCCGATGCTGTTTGGCGCAATCAAGACCATCCACGACGAAGGTTACCTGCATCGCGACATCTCTCTGGATAATATCCAGATCCAGGATAACGGCCTGCCGGTGCTGCTCGATTTCGGCTCCGCGCGTCGCACCATCGGTAACCTCTCCGATGAAACCGAAACCATGCTGCGCCCGGGCTTTGCGCCAATTGAGCAGTACACCGACGACAACGAAAGCGAGCAGGGCCCGTGGACCGACATTTACGCCCTCGGCGCCGTGCTGCGTACCCTGATCGTGGGATCGCCGCCGCCGGTCAGCGTGGTGCGCTCCATTCAGGACACCTGTAAGCCGCTGGTGGAAATCATGCCGCAGGGCTACTCCATTCCGCTGCTGCAGGCCATTGACCGCGCGCTGGCGCTGCACATGGAGGACCGTCCTCAGTCTATTGACGAATTCGCCGCGCTGATTGAGATGCCGGTTGCCGGTATTAACGACGTACTGACGGCGAAAAAGCCCGGCACGATGCTGGTCCCGGTGGAAGAGGAAAAACAGGCATCGGCACTCGACTGGCGTCGTTACAAGCTCCCGGGCATGGTTGCCGCGGGCGTGCTGGTGGGCGTTGTCGCCGGCGCGATGCTGTTCAGCGGCAGTGGCCATGACGTGCCCGAGCAGGCTGCGCAGGCACCGACAGAAACGCGTCCGGCTGAAACCGCCGCAAACGCGCCAGAGGTGAAGCCAGAAACGGCGACGGTGAGCGAGCAGGCCACTGCGCCAGCGACAGCGCAACAAACGCCACCGCCTGTTGCGAGCCCGGTTGCGTTGGTCTATATCCGTATTCTCGATGGCGAAACGCTGAAGGTGAACGGCGAGCCTAAAGCGCTGCGTCCGGCAAATAACGGCTATGCGTCGCTCAAACTGCCGGCCGGTGAGACGAAGATTGAACTGCAGGGCAACGGAAGAACGCGTAGCCAGACGCTGGATATCGTTAAGCCGGGCACCTGGCTGGTGAATCCGTAAGTCAGGCCGGTACAGGACGGAGCGAATGTATAACATTAAGTTTGTCTATCTGTTCAGCGAGAACGTTGCGCCAGCGCTTTTTGCGAAAATTATCCGCCCGTCCGTCGCCGGGCAGTGGATTATGTCGGTGCCAGACCATTCGCTGCGCTCGCTCTTCACGCGCTACGATTTACTGCGATCCATCACTGGCGCAAATCCCTATCAGTCCGGGCGCGATACGCGCAAGCTGATTGCGCAGGATCTCGATATGGGCAGGATCGTTGCGATTGACGAGAGTTTTCGCAGTTGGTCGTCGGTAACGGAAATCTTTTACATCAATGCAAAGGGGCGGCTTCAGGCCGCCTCGCTCACCGGGCTGGGCTGGTACCCGGTAAGCAATATTGTCGATCGTTACGAAACGATGGTGCGCACCTATGGTTCCCGCCCTGCGCCAACGGAGCTGCCGACGCAGGTGGTGAAATCCAAAGCGGCGCAGGTGCCTGACCAGCCAACGCCGGGCAAAGACGGTAAAACCTATGCCTCTCAGTTGCAGAATATGACCAAAGCCGAACGCTGGCAGGCCCGTAAGGACCTGATTGCGAAGGGCAGCAACAGTCTCTATCCGGATGCGCAGATCGCGGCTAAGCGGTTAGCGGCGAATAACATTGCGGTGGAGAAGGCGAAGCTTGCGGAAAATGTTTATAAAACCGTAAACCCGCTGGAAACCACGCCGGGGGTACCGGAAGGGTGGAAGGATATCAGTAATGATGCCGCCGCGCTGAAGAAGCTTGGGCTAAACCGCAAAGCCCTTTTTGACAATACAGCCTCGCCTGATTTTCTTGCCCGCGTATATCAACCCGATCCTGAGGTGTTTGGTCGCGATATGAATCCAACGTTAGTGTTCAGAGGATCACGGCAACCTGAATTCTTCCCCATGAAAAACATGGCTGACTGGAAAAATAACGGTGCCCAAGGGCTTGGCATGGCGTCAGATTATTACAAAAGAGCGGTGGGGCTAGGCGAACAACTCTCTAAATCCGGACAACAAGTGGACATCGCGGGTCACTCGCTGGGGGGCGGATTAGCCTCTGCGACCTCGATGGCCAGCGGTATGCCGGGATGGACCTTCAACGCGGCCGGACTGCATCCTGGGACCGTAGAGAAATACGGCGGAAGTTTGTTGGGCAGTACGGAAAATATTCAGGCTTACCGGGTTGAAGGTGAACTGCTGACAAAAATTCAGGAAGTTAACCTTTGGGAAGATTTCAAAACGGTTAAAGGACACGTGCCGGCATTGATAGCCAAAGAAGAGCTTTCTGCCGTCATGCCTGACGCTGCCGGAATTGCACACGACCTTCCGGGAGGAACGGGAGGCGCTCTCAATCGCCATGGCATCGATCAGGCGATTAACTGTATTGAGCAACAGAAAGATGAAGACATCGCAATTATCGGGAGTCGCGCGTGAAATCATTGATTACTGGCTGGATAGCGCTTTGTCTAATGTTAATGGTGCAGGGGTGCAAGCAAAATATGGATTTGAAACCAGACAATTACTTCAGCGGACAGCAGCTCACCTTAGCGCGTGCCATTGAGGCCGGTGAGGAGAATGAAGTTGTTAAGCTCGCTTCGCAAACCGACCTTAATACGCCCGGTAAAGAGGACATGACGCTGCTGTTTTGGGCGGTGATGAATTCAATTAACGATAAGAAAACACCGGATCAATTAAAGATTATTACCGCGCTGGTCAAATCGGGGGCAGATCCACTGCAGCCACGACCTCGGGGGGAGAGCAGTCCTGCAGAATTTGTCCTGAAAGCGGACAGCGGCGTCTGGATAAAGGCGATGCTGGAGGGCGGATTGCCGCCGGATGCGAAGGACAAAACGTTTGGGGAACCGATTATCTTCGAAACCCTCGAAGCAAAAAACACCGATACGCTCCAGGCGATGCTTGATGGCGGAGCGGATATCAATATCACCAACTCACTGGGTAATACGTTGCTGATCGCCGCGCTGGATTTTCACTCTTACGACCATGTCCTGCTTTTGCTGGAGCGTGGCGCAAACGCTGAGATCAAGGCGGATAATGGCTGGACAATGGCCAACCAGCTGCAGCGTTATCTGAACCGGGCGAAAGAGGGCAGTGACGAATATCAAAAACTGACTGAAATTAAGGACGCGCTTATTCAGCATGGTGGTAAATGGCCTCCCGCGCCGGTGAGTCAGTGATGTCGTTAAACCGTGAGCTTCCTTAAGCAATGATGACTGTTAAAAAGCAGGTTTTCATTTTCTGGGGAACGATGGATGCGCTGGCTGTTGCGATCTACTGTGCGCAGTCTGTACGCCATGACAGAGTCCCCTTTGTATCCGATATCTTCTCCTTCATTGCGACAGGAAACGGGCCTTCTGGTGGTGGGTATAGCGTTCTGCTGCTGTTCTTTATTCTCGATTTCCTGTTGCTGTTGTCGCTTTTTGCCTCAGCATGGTGCTTTCTGACAGGGAAGCCTTTTGCGAGCAGACTGGCGCTCTGCCAGGAAGTTTTCCGCCTGATCTCTTTCCGGTGTTCGGTGCCCCTTTTTCCGCTGTTGTTGAACCTCATGGGGGCCCAGAACGTCTGGCTGAATAGTGTTTTGTTTATATTCTCAGAGTTTCTAAAGATCTACTCCCTGTGGATATATCAATATGAACAAGACAATGAATCTTTGAAAAGGCAAAAGCGGTATCGAAATTAAGCAGACGGTGACTTGTGCATATCCCAAAACGTCTTGTCAGAAATCTCGTCTTTGTTGATACATTTATTTAGCATAAAACATTACGGAATATCGATTATGCTCAACCGAATTACCGTCCAGCTCCCGGTCGAGGGGCTGC
>NZ_JAIWJZ010000091.1:0-14412 GCF_020216105.1 Enterobacter sp. K16B | reverse complement strand
TGCTGAAGAGACGCTGCCGGTGCAGGCGCAGCATCTTGCCCTGCTGGACACGCTTAACGCGCTGCTCACGCAGGACAGTCAGCCGCCGGTCATGGTTCGCCAGACAGCGCAACGTGCGCTCGTTTCTCCCGTCTTATTCTCCGTCACAACATGGATTAGCCAGGCTCACGGCATTCGCGCCGGGCCTCAGCGCCTCAGCTAAATTAACTTTTTCAATACCTTAATTTATCTGCCCACAATGGGGCGTTTGAGAATTTATTATGCTAATCAAATTGTTAACTAAAGTTTTTGGTAGTCGTAACGATCGTACCCTGCGCCGTATGCGCAAAGCTGTTGCTGTCATCAACGGTATGGAACCGGCGATGGAGAAGCTCTCTGATGATGAGCTGAAAGCGAAAACGGCAGAATTCCGCGCGCGTCTGGAAAAAGGCGAAACCTTAGAAAGCCTGATCCCGGAAGCGTTCGCCGTGGTGCGTGAAGCGAGTAAGCGTGTATTTGGCATGCGTCACTTCGACGTTCAGTTGCTGGGCGGTATGGTGCTCAATGAGCGCTGCATCGCGGAAATGCGTACCGGTGAAGGTAAAACCCTGACCGCAACGCTGCCGGCATACCTGAACGCCCTGACCGGTAAAGGCGTACACGTCGTCACCGTCAACGACTATCTGGCACAGCGTGATGCCGAAAACAACCGTCCACTGTTCGAATTCCTCGGGATGACCGTGGGCATCAACATGTCCGGTCTGCCCGCGCCAGCTAAACGTGAAGCGTACAACGCGGATATCACCTACGGCACCAACAACGAATACGGCTTCGATTACCTGCGTGACAACATGGCGTTCAGCCCTGAAGAGCGCGTCCAGCGTAAACTGCACTATGCGCTGGTGGATGAGGTTGACTCCATCCTGATCGATGAAGCGCGTACACCGCTGATCATCTCCGGCCCGGCTGAAGACAGCTCTGAGATGTACCGTAAAGTCGACAAAATCATTCCACACCTGCTGCGTCAGGAAAAAGAAGACTCCGACACCTTCCAGGGTGAAGGCCACTTCTCCGTAGATGAAAAAGCGCGCCAGGTGAACCTGACCGAACGTGGTCTGGTGAAAATTGAAGAGCTGCTGGTGGCTGAAGGCATCATGGAAGAGGGTGAATCTCTCTATTCCCCGAGCAACATCATGCTGATGCACCACGTGACCGCTGCGCTGCGCGCCCATGCGCTGTTCACCCGCGATGTCGACTACATCGTGAAAGACGGCGAAGTGATTATCGTTGATGAACACACCGGCCGTACCATGCAGGGACGTCGCTGGTCTGACGGTCTGCACCAGGCCGTTGAAGCCAAAGAAGGCGTGGATATTCAAAACGAAAACCAGACGCTGGCCTCCATCACCTTCCAGAACTACTTCCGCCTGTACGAGAAGCTGGCAGGGATGACCGGTACGGCAGATACCGAAGCGTTTGAATTCAGCTCCATCTACAAGCTGGACACCGTGGTCGTTCCAACCAACCGTCCAATGATCCGTAAGGACATGCCGGACCTGGTGTATATGACTGAAGCGGAAAAAATTCAGGCCATCATCGAAGATATTCGCGAGCGTACCGCGAAAGGCCAGCCGGTGCTGGTGGGGACCATCTCCATTGAAAAATCCGAAGTGGTCTCTCACGAGCTGACGAAAGCGGGTATCAAACACAACGTTCTGAACGCCAAATTCCACGCCAAAGAAGCGGAAATCGTTGCACAGGCGGGTTATCCGGCTGCGGTGACCATCGCCACCAACATGGCGGGTCGTGGTACCGATATTATGCTGGGCGGTAGCTGGCAGGCGGAAGTGGCAGAGCTGGAAAACCCAACCCCTGAACAGATTGCGCAGATCAAGGCCGACTGGCAGGTTCGTCATGATGCGGTTCTGGCCTCCGGCGGTCTGCATATCATCGGTACCGAGCGTCACGAATCTCGTCGTATCGATAACCAGCTGCGTGGTCGTGCGGGTCGTCAGGGGGATGCCGGTTCTTCCCGCTTCTACCTGTCGATGGAAGATGCGCTGATGCGTATTTTCGCCTCCGACCGTGTGTCCGGCATGATGCGTAAGCTGGGTATGAAACCTGGCGAAGCTATTGAGCACCCGTGGGTTACCAAAGCGATTGCTAACGCACAGCGTAAAGTGGAAAGCCGCAACTTCGATATTCGTAAGCAACTGCTGGAATATGACGATGTGGCTAACGATCAGCGTCGCGCAATTTACACCCAGCGTAACGAACTGCTGGACGTGTCTGACGTGAGCGAAACCATCAACAGCATCCGCGAGGATGTGTTTAAGGCGACAATCGATGCGCATATTCCACCGCAGTCTCTGGAAGAGATGTGGGATATCGAAGGCCTGCAGGAACGTCTGAAAAACGACTTTGACCTCGATCTGCCAATCAAAGAGTGGCTGGACAAAGAGCCTGAGCTGCATGAAGAAACCCTGCGCGAACGTATCTTTGAAACCGCGCTGGACGTATACAAGCGTAAGGAAGAGGTCGTTGGTGCTGAGATGATGCGTCACTTCGAAAAAGGCGTGATGCTGCAGACCCTGGACTCCCTGTGGAAAGAGCACCTGGCCGCGATGGATTATCTGCGTCAGGGTATCCACCTGCGTGGCTATGCGCAGAAAGATCCGAAACAGGAATACAAGCGTGAGTCCTTCGCTATGTTTGCCTCTATGCTGGAGTCGCTGAAGTATGAAGTGATCAGCACCCTGAGCAAGGTTCAGGTGCGTATGCCGGAAGAAGTGGAAGCGATGGAGCAGCAGCGTCGTGAAGAAGCTGAGCGTCTGGCACAGATGCAGCAGCTGAGCCACCAGACTGACGACAGCGAAGCCGCCGCAGCGATCGCCGCGCAGACCGGGGATCGTAAAGTGGGTCGTAACGATCCGTGCCCATGTGGATCTGGTAAAAAGTACAAGGCGTGCCACGGCCGTCTGAACTAAGCTCATAAAAAAACAAAAAGGCGCAGACATCTGCGCCTTTTTTATGGAAGTGACAATATGAAAATACTGCAAATTGCCGTCGGGATTATTCGCAACCCGCAAAACCAAATCTTCATTACCCAGCGCGCTGCCGACGCCCATATGGCAAACAAATGGGAGTTTCCTGGCGGAAAAATCGAGTCAGGTGAAACGCCGGAACAGGCGCTGGTTCGCGAGCTTCAGGAAGAGGTGGGGATCACTCCGCTTGGCGCTACGCTGTTTGATAAGCTCGAGTACCAGTTCCCGGACAGGCACATCACGCTGTGGTTCTGGCTGGTGGAAAACTGGGAAGGCGAACCCTGGGGAAAAGAGGGGCAGCCGGGTAACTGGGTTGAACTTCAGGCAAGTGATGCCGAAAAATTCCCGCCGGCCAATGAGCCTGTGATCCTGCGGTTAGTCGCACAACCGTAGGCCTGCTAAGCGAAGCGCCAGCAGGCTTTACAGACTACTGCTGGTTCTCACTCCAGTCATCGCTGTCCGAGAGATCGCCTTCGCTTGGAATACGTTTCTCTTCCGCCGCCCATTCGCCCAGATCAATGAGCTGACAGCGTTTGCAGCAGAATGGGCGGAACGGACTCACTTCGCCCCAGACAACGGTTTTGCCACAGGTTGGGCAGTTAACGGTGGTGATATCAGACATCGGCACTCCTTAACAACAGGCCAGTTCAAAATCGAGACGTTCCGGCACGGTGCCATTCTCACTGTCCAGCGGCATAAAGCGAATTGCAAAACGGCTCTTATGCCCGGAAATCTGTGGGTAAAGCTGTTCGCCAAGCGATACATTCAGGCGCAAAAGATCGGCATCATCGCCGTTATCCTGGTAGAAACCATTCAGGCTGGTTTGTTTGCGGAACGGCGCTGAGTTACGGATCAGATCGAGGATCAGCGACAGCGTCTGTTGCATGGGCTCCAGGCTTTTCAGCCAGCTGTTTACCTGTGCGTCACGCTGCGCTTGCGGCATATGTAGCCACATGTGAAGGGTCGGCAGATCGAAGCTACAGCAGCCGCCAGGGATGCTCAGGCGCTGGCGCACCAGGCCGATCAGACGATCTTCACGCAAAAACTGACCGACGCGCGGCGCGGCCATCAGATTGCTGCTGCTGGTTTTAAGCTGCTGACGAAGGGAATCGATACGGCTTACATCCACTCCCGGAACTTCAGCCCATGCCTGCAATTTACGCTGCTGACGCTCCAGCTCTTTGAGCAACTCTGTGCGGACATCGCCGCGCTCAATCACATCCAGCAGATCGCCCACATTGCGGAAGAAGTGCAGCGCCGTGGCATGATCGTTAACAGGCAAATGTTGTGAAAGCTGTTGAATGAGGAATTCGATGCGCAGCCAGGTACGCATTTTTTCGTTGAGCGGATGCTCAAAAAGGATGTGTGTCGACATTATGGTTTTTCCTGTGCAACGGCCTGCGCGGCGAACGTCAGATACTGCGCGTGCAGACGGGCAACATCCGATGCAATGGCATCTGGTGCGCCGTTATTATTAATGACATCATCCGCAACGGCAAGGCGCTGAGCGCGCGTGGCCTGGGCGGCAAGAATTTGTTCAGCATGCTCACGTGAGACGTGGTCACGCGTCATGGTTCGCTGGATCTGCGTTTCGGGAGAGACATCAACCACCAGCACCCGATCGGCTCTCTTCTGCAGCTGATTTTCCACCAGCAGGGGAACGACCCACACTACGTAGGGGGAGTCTGCGGCAGCAATCTGACGCTGGGTTTCCTGGTGGATAATGGGGTGGAGCAGGGCATTAAGCCAGCGCTTTTCCGACGCATCAGCAAAAATGCGCTCACGAAGCTGGCGGCGATTAAGCGTGCCATCCGCAGTGAGGATGCTCTGACCAAAGTGGTGTTCGATAGCCTTTAGCGCGGGTGTACCTGGTTCTACCACCTGACGGGCAATGATATCGGCATCAATAATCGTGATACCCAGACGAGAGAACGCGTCCGCAACGGTACTTTTACCACTACCGATGCCGCCGGTTAATGCAACGATATACCCCATTAAATCAAATCCTGGGAATTATTCATTATTAAAATCAGTTGATTAAAACTTAAAGGTGCGCCAGCAACTGTTTAGCCCTGTTTACCGGCTTTTTACCAGGTAAATTTATAGGATTGTAGCGTAAAAAAAGAGAATTTCGCAGTCTTGCGGAGCAGGTATTAGTGCGTATGATAACGTCACTGGAGTTGTGCTTTTAACATATTTGCCTCTAACCCCAGGAATCCGCACATGCGTATCGAAGAAGATCTGAAGTTAGGTTTCAAAGACGTTCTCATCCGCCCTAAACGCTCTACACTGAAAAGTCGCTCAGACGTTGAACTCGAACGTCAGTTCACCTTTAAACATTCCGGTCAGACCTGGTCTGGCGTGCCGATCATCGCTGCCAACATGGATACTGTGGGAACCTTTGAGATGGCAACCGCTCTGGCACAGTTCGACATTCTGACTGCCGTACACAAACATTACAGCCCTGAAGAGTGGAATGCATTTGTTGCGTCCGCGTCTGCTGATGTGGTGAAGCATGTGATGGTCTCCACCGGGACCTCGGATGCCGATTTCGAAAAGACCAAACAGATCCTGAATGCGAACCCGGCACTCAGCTTCGTTTGTATTGATGTGGCGAATGGTTACTCCGAGCACTTCGTGCAGTTCGTCAGCAAGGCGCGTGAAGCCTGGCCGACGAAAACCATCATCGCGGGCAACGTGGTGACCGGCGAAATGTGTGAAGAGCTGATCCTCTCCGGTGCAGATATCGTGAAAGTGGGCATTGGGCCGGGTTCCGTGTGCACCACGCGCGTTAAGACCGGCGTCGGTTATCCTCAGCTCTCCGCGGTTATTGAATGTGCCGATGCGGCGCACGGGCTGGGCGGCCAGATCATCAGCGACGGCGGGTGCACCATGCCGGGTGATGTCGCCAAAGCCTTCGGCGGCGGCGCGGACTTCGTGATGCTCGGCGGCATGCTGGCCGGTCACGAAGAGAGCGGTGGTACCGTGGTTGAAGAGAACGGCGAGAAATTTATGCTGTTCTATGGAATGAGCTCTGAGTCTGCAATGACCCGTCATGTTGGTGGCGTGGCAAAATACCGCGCGGCAGAAGGCAAAACCGTGAAGCTGCCCCTGCGCGGCCCGGTTGAAAATACCGCACGTGATATCCTCGGTGGCCTGCGTTCCGCCTGCACCTACGTGGGGGCATCCCGCCTGAAAGAGCTGACGAAACGCACGACGTTTATTCGCGTTCAGGAACAGGAAAACCGCGTTTTCAACAGCCTGTAAGAGTTTTCGCTGGCGCATCTCCGTGCGCCAGCACGTCAGCACTATCCCGCACTCATCGCATCCCCCAGATGGAAAATCGGCAGATACATGGCGACCACCAGCGTGCCGATGATGACTCCCGTTACAATCAGAAGCAATGGCTCCAGAAGCGCCGCCAGATTATCGGCCCGTTGCAAGGTCTGTTCCGTGTGATGGCGGGCCAGGTTTGCCAGCATGCTGTCCAGCGCGCCAGACATTTCACCGGTTCGTAAAAGCTGAATACACAGCGGGGTAAACATGGCCGCTCTCTGAAAGGATGACCAGACGGGGAAACCTTTTTCAACGTCCTCCCGAATCGTGCGGAGTATTCCCTGCCAGTACCGACTATCAACGGTCTCCTCTGCGCTCTCCAGCCCCTGCAAAAAGGCAATCCCCGCCTGCTGCGTGAGCGACAGAACGGTAAAAATGTGTCCCAGCTTTTGGCCCCGCGCCAGCGTCCCCATCACTGGCATATGCATCAGAATGCGCTGCCAGCGAGGATTCTGCCGCAGAGCCCACGCGCCAGCGACGGTTGCCAGTATCACGGCAAACAACACGAGGGCGTAGGACTGCATAAATGCTGCCATTCCCATGACCTTTTGTGTCAGCCACGGGAGCGGAGTGTTAAACGTTTTGTAGATCGCGGCGAACTCGGGCAAGACCAGGGTGACCATCGCCAGCACGACGAGGACGGCCAGCGTCAGAACGATCGCCGGGTAGCGCAGCGCCTTTTTCACTTTCGCACTGAGTTGCTGCTGCGCTTTTTGTTGCTGCGCGAGCTGACGACAGCACGCCTCCAGCTTCCCGGTTAGCTCTCCGACCTTTACCATCGAGACATGCAGTGGGCTAAAAACCGCAGGCCACTTTTTGAGTGACTCAGAAAAGGGGCATCCTTCACTGAGTTCATCAGCAAGACTTTGTAGCAGCGCCTGCCAGGGTTTTGACGGATGCTGGTCTGCCAGCATTTGCAAGCTGTGGGACAACGTCAGCCCAGCCTGCAGCAGCGTAGCGAGCTGACGAAACATCTCATAGCTGTGATGTGGCTGCCAGCGGTGTCGCTGCGCGCAGCGGGTCAGCGTCAGAGGATGAAGATCGTGACGCATCAACCAGCTGTAGGCTGCATTGCGGTCTGTGGCCCAGAGCGTCCCGCTTCGGGGTTCTCCTTCCTGGGTGAGCGCTCGCCAGCGCCAGAGCCGGTTAGCAGGCATCGGGCATGCCCAGGACGCGAATCAACTCTTCAATCGTGGTCAACCCTTCTTCAACAGCCATGCAGCCGTGCTCAAAAAGAGAAACCATTCCCGCCTGCCGGGCGCTCGCCTCGATCACTTCTGTTCCCGCTCCGCGGGTAATGGCCTGTCGCAGGTCATTGTCGATCGCGAGCACTTCAAAAATGGCCACCCGGCCATAAAAACCGTGATAACAGCGATCGCAGCCGGTGGGCTGCCAGCGGGGAAGCGGTCTGGGCCACACTGCGCGAGGTAAATCTGCATGTTCGCTGGCTTCCCGACGACAATGGGGACACAGACGCCGGACCAGCCGCTGGGCAATTACCATCGAGAGTGCGGAAGATATCATCCAGCGCGCCACGCCCATCTGCTCCAGACGCGTCAGGGCTTCCGTTGTAGAGTTTGTATGCAGTGTCGACAGCACCAGGTGCCCGGTCTGCGCGGCGTTAATGGCAATCCCGGCCGTTTCACCGTCACGAATTTCACCAACCATAATGATGTCGGGATCCTGACGCAGCAGCGCCCTGAGCACGCTCTGGAAGGTTAAACCCGCCCGGGGATTTATCTGCGTCTGGTTTAACCCCGCCAGGGGGATCTCAATGGGATCCTCCACGCTACAGATGTTGACCTCCGGAGTATTACGCGCCTGCAATGCGCTGTAGAGCGTCACGGTTTTGCCGCTGCCGGTGGGGCCGGTGACCAGAATCAATCCCTGCGGCTGGTGGAGTACCCCATTAAAACGGGCCAGTTGTTCAGCGCTCATGCCGAGCGCTTTCGGTTCCAGCGCCTGCTGAACCTGATGCAGAAGACGCAGTACAATTTTCTCGCCACCGCTGCAGGGAAGCGTGGCAATCCGAAATGAGACCGGCTCGTTTGCCAGCTCAATCGTGAACTGACCGTCCTGCGGTAAGCGGCGCTCTGCAATATCCAGATTACCCAGCACTTTTAAACGTGCACTGAACTGGCTGGCCAGCGAGGCGGAAAGCGGAGGTTGCGGGTAAAGCACCCCATCGATACGTAAACGGATCTGACAGGCATGCTCTCCCGGTTCGATATGAATGTCGGATGCGCGCTGGTTTATTGCCTGCTGCAGCGTGTGGTTGAGGATATCGACCGTTGAGTGTGTTTGCGAAACGACGGGCAGATGCGATTGCGACATGAGCTGCCGGTGTTTTTCCATGCGTTCTGCGCTCCAGCACTCGATATCAACCCGTTTCTGGGTCGCGAAGCGCAGGGCTTCCATCAGTTCACTGGCGGGGGTTCCCACGACGGCGATGCTTACCCTGTCACTGTCGCTGGTGAGCAGCAGAGCATGATGGCGCAGACAAAGTGCCACGAGTTGATCGGTTTTCATTAGCCGCTCCTTAGTTATTGTCGAAGCGGAAAACGTCTTCGCAGGCCTGTTTGAGCTCGCTGTCGTTACTGATATTGCAGCTGCGTTTCCAGCCCGTCATACCGTTGCCGCTGCTCCACTGGGGCGTCATCACCACCTCCAGCCCGGTCAGGCTCTCCTGGCCCGTTAATGACACGATGCCCTGCGTTACGCTCATGCCCGAGATATAACGCGTTGTCGTCGGGGAAGGGATGCCGTTGCTGCCGCCGTCACAGCCTGTCACGCCGCCATGATCCAGTGCGCACAGCTCAATGGCGGTGCGGTAGGGGACGAAGGTTTGCAACATATCGGTCAGCGCCGCTTTGCGCAGGTAGTTCTGATAGGCGGGGACGCCGATGGCGCTCAGAATCGCAATAATGCCAATGACCACCATCAACTCAATGAGCGTGAATCCGTGTTGTTTGTCCATATCTGCTCCTTAGGTTAAGTGGCGCTACTCTGTCAGCGCGAAAGGGCAGAAACGAGGGGCAAAAAAGGGAACGGGAAAGGGGCTTCAGAGAATTCATTCTGCGTTGCAGGGAGGTACAACGGAATTGCGAGCGGGGCAGACATTCCCCTCTCCGGGTGGAGAGGGGTGCCATCATTATTTGAAACGCATGGAGAGGTCGAGAGCGCGAACGTGTTTGGTCAGAGCCCCGACGGAGATGTAATCCACGCCCGTCTCGGCGAACTCACGGATCGTGTCGAAGGTGACATTCCCGGACACTTCAAGCTGTGCCTGGCCGTTGGTGAGCTTGACGGCTTCGCGCATCTGCTCTGTTTCGAAGTTATCGAGCATGATGATATCAGCCCCGGCCTTAATTGCCTGGTCGAGCTCCTCCAGGTTTTCGACCTCCACTTCAACGGGCACGTCCGGGTGCAGCCAGAAGGCTTTCTCAACCGCCTGACGCACGGAGCCAGAGGCAATAATGTGGTTCTCTTTAATCAGGAAGGCGTCGGATAATCCCAGACGATGGTTTGCGCCACCGCCGCAGAGTACCGCGTATTTCAGCGCTGTACGCAGACCCGGCAGCGTTTTGCGGGTGTCCAGCAGCTGGGTACGGGTGCCAGCCAGCAGGTTAACGTAGCGACGGACTTCACTTGCCACACCGGACAAGGTCTGGACGAAGTTAAGGGCGGTACGTTCGCCGGTCAGCAGCACGCGGGACGGGCCGTCGAGTTCAAACAGCGGCTGGTTTGCGGCGATCGCATCGCCGTCTTCAACATGCCAGACGATCTGCACATCATCGCCCGCCAACTGGGTAAAGACCTCTTCAACCCAGCGCTTGCCACAAAAAACGCCCTCTTCACGGGTGATAATCACCGCGTGAGAGCGTGTCTCTTTTGGCAACAATTGTGCGGTAATATCCTTTTCGGCATTCACGTCGCCGCCCAGGTCTTCTTTCAGGGCATGGGCGACGCTTGCCGGAATATCCATATTAATACGTTCCAGAAGCGCTTCACGTCGGTGGTCGGGGTTGTAGCGGCGAGGCGGCATGATAAAACTCCAAATTGGTAACGAATCATAATATTGAAACATGCTACTCTGAACCGAGTAACAGCACCATACATAAGGAGTTCCAGCATGTTGTTAGAAAACGGATGGCTGGTGGATGCGCGGCATGTGCCCTCGCCGCACCACGACTGCCGCCCGGAGGATGAAAAGCCCACACTGCTGGTTATTCATAATATTAGTCTCCCGCCGGGTGAATTTGGCGGTCCGTGGATTGACGCGTTATTCACGGGAACGATTGATCCCGATGCGCATCCTTTCTTCGCTGAGATTGCGCATCTGCGCGTGTCGGCTCACTGCCTGATTCGCCGTGATGGTGAAGTGGTTCAGTACGTTCCTTTTGATAAGCGCGCCTGGCATGCCGGGGTGTCGTTGTATCATGGGCGAGAACGCTGCAACGATTTCTCCATCGGCATCGAACTGGAAGGCACGGATACCACGCCCTATACCGATTCACAGTATCAACAGTTAGTGGCCGTGACCCGCGCGCTTATCGGGCGCTATCCGGCCATCGCCGACAATATTACGGGACACAGTGATATTGCCCCGACGCGAAAAACCGATCCTGGCCCGGCCTTTGACTGGCCCCGGTTTCGCGCCATGCTCAACGCGTCGTCAGAATAAGGAGATACCATGACGTTGTTTACCATGCTGCTGGTTATCATCGCTGAACGCCTGTTTAAACTCGGCGAGCACTGGCATCTGGACCACCGGCTGGAGGTGTTTTTCCGCCGGATTAAGCACTTTTCTATGCTGCGTACGCTGCTGATGATGGCCGGGGTGATGGTCATTACCTTCCTGCTGCTGCGCTCGCTGTACGGACTGTTTTTCAACGTGCCGCTGCTGGTGGTGTGGATCCTGCTCGGTGTCCTGTGCATTGGCGCAGGGAAGGTGCGTTTGCACTACCACGCTTATCTTAAAGCCGCGTCGCGTGATGATGCCCACGCGCGCGGTGCCATGGCGAGCGAACTGACGCTGATCCACGGCGTGCCGCCGGATTGCGATGAACGCGAATTCCTGCGCGAGCTGCAAAACGCGCTGCTGTGGATTAACTTCCGCTACTACCTGGCGCCGCTGTTCTGGTTTGTGGTGGGCGGGCCGTGGGGACCGGTCCTGCTGATGGGGTATGCTTTTCTTCGCGCCTGGCAGACCTGGCTTGCCCGTTACCTGACGCCGCATGAGCGTTTGCTGTCCGGGATTGATGCCATCCTGCATGTGCTCGACTGGCTCCCGGTGCGTCTGGTGGGCGTGGTGTATGCGTTAATTGGCCACGGCGAAAAAGCGCTGCCCGCATGGTTCGCTTCTCTTGCTGACCGCCATACCTCACAGTACCAGGTGTTAACACGTCTGGCGCAGTTCTCCCTGGCGCGCGAGCCGCATACCGACAAAATTGAAACGCCGAAAGCCGCCGTCTCAATGGCGAAGAAGACCTCGTTTGTGGTGGTTGTTGTGGTGGCGCTGCTGACGATTTACGGCACGCTGGTGTAAGCCAGCGCGCCGTAACGATTAAAGCGTATCCGCAGGCGGGATGCCGAAATCAGGCATCCCGTTTTCGTTCCAGCGAACGCGCTTCAGGCGGGTGTGGCGGTTGGGATCGTATAGCGGATCGCCTTCTATTTCGGTGTAGTTTCTGGCGTGATACACCAGCACATCTTCCCCGTCTGGGGTCTTCGTGAAGCTGTTATGGCCCGGCCCGTACTGGCGGTTTTCATAGCTGGTGGCGAATACCGGGCGCGGAGATTTGTGCCAGTTCGCCGGGTTTTGCGGATCGGCGTTGCGGTCTATCCACACCAGACCCATGCAGTAGTTTTCATCGGTGGCGCTGGCGGAATAGCTGATAAACAGCTTATCGTCGTGAACCAGTACCGCCGGGCCTTCGTTGACCCGGAACCCACGGCATTCCCAGTCATACTCCGGCTTGCTGAGCATCACCGGCTCGCCTTTCAGCGTCCACGGGTTCGCCATTTCACACAGGTAGAGGTTGGAGTTTCCGTTGATATCCGGCGCTTTTTGCGCCCACAGATACCAGCGCTTACCCTGATGGACAAAGGTGGTTGCGTCCAGGGCGAAGGTATCGAACGGGGTTTTGATTTGCCCTTTTTCCACCCACCTGCCGGTAAGCGGATCGCGGTCGGCACATTCAATGGCAAACATGCGGTGCTGGAACATCCCGAGCGCATCGAGCGCCCGCGTGTGCGCCGCCGCAAAATAGATGTACCACTTGCCGTCGATGTGGTGCAGTTCCGGGGCCCAGATGAGCTGACTCATTGGGCCGGTCTCGGGTTTTCGCCAGACCGTCACCTCTTCAGCGTCGCGTAGCCCTTCCAGCGAGTCCGCGCGACGGATCGCCAGCCTGTCGTACTGCGGCACCGAGGCGATAAAATAGTATTGCCCCTCGTGGTGCAAAATATACGGATCGGCGCGTTGTTCAATAAACGGGTTTGGCCAGGTTTGCATGCGACTTTCCTTATTTTGTCTCAGCGACGCTGAGTTCCTGATACTCGTTCAGCTCGCGATAGTTGTTGCGACGCTTCTCCAGGTCCTCCTGGATCCGCTTCATCGTTTCACGGTCAACCTTCAGCAGACGCACCACGCCTGCGGTAATGAGATACCCGATGCCCGGAATGACGGTAAACAGCAGGACAATACCGTTAATCGCATCCGCGCTTTGCGCTTTCGCCCCGGCATCGTAGCCGTACCAGGAGAGCAGGAAGCCGACCATTGCCCCGGCAATCGCCAGCCCCAGCTTCAGGAAGAAGATATTGCCGGAGAAGCTGATCCCGGTGATGCGTTTCCCGGTTTTCCACTCGCCGTAGTCATCGACGTCGGCCATCAGCGACCAGTGCAGCGGAGATGGGATCTGGTGCAGGATATTCAGCAGGACGTAGAGCACCACAATGGTAAGGGTGGCTTTTGGGTCGAAGAAGTAAAAGGCCGTTGAGAAAATCGCCAGCACGATATTGGTCCAGAAGAAGACCTTCAGCTTACACCAGCGGTCGGTCAGCACTTTCGCCAGCATGCTGCCGAGCATCATGCCCACCACGCCCAGACTGATAAACAGGGTGGCAAAGTGGGTACTCTGGCCCATCACCCAGGTGACGTAATACATGGTAGCCGCCATGCGAATAAAGCCGGGGCAGACGTTGCACAGGGTCAGGAGCAGAATGCGCACCCACTGGTCGTTCTTCCACACGTCTTTCAGGTCGTTTTTCAGCTGGTCATTGGTCTGGACTGCCGGGCGGACACGCTCGCGCACGGTGGCGAAGCAGAACAAGAACATACAGGTTCCAATCAACGCCAGCACGGTCATTGCCATCTGGTAGCCTTTGGCTTTGTTCTCTCCTCCGAACCAGTCCGCCATCGGCAGTAGCGTCAGGGACAGCAGCAGCGTGGCGATACCGACCAGCACGAAGCGATATGACTGGCAGGCGACGCGCTCTTTAGGGTCGTTGGTAATCACCCCGCCCAGCGAGCAGTAGGGAATATTGATTGCCGTATAGGTCAAAGAGAGCAGGAAGTAGGTGACAAACGCATAGATAACTTTGCTGTTATAGCTCCACTCTGGCGTGGTGAACATCAGGATGCTGAACAGTGCGTAGGGGAAGGCAATCCACAGCAGCCATGGACGAAACCGACCGTATTTGCTGCGGGTACGGTCGGCAATCGCGCCCATAATCGGGTCGGTGACGGCATCAATAACGCGCACGGAGAGCAGCAGTACGCCCACCAGTGCCGGCGCCAGACCAAAAATATCGGTATAAAAATAGTTAACAAACAGCATGATGGCGCCAAAGATGATGTTGCAACCTGCATCGCCCATCCCGTAGCCGATCTTTTCTTTTACTGACAGTTTAGCGTTATCCATAGACTGCTCTCCGGTTTGCGGTATGGAGAGAATTATTTGCTGGCGAAGGAATATATGCGTTGCAGTATCAGGGCGGTGATATGGATAAAAGCGCTGTGGAGGTGAAAGTGTGAGGGAGGTAACAACGT
>NZ_JAIWJZ010000090.1:0-21387 GCF_020216105.1 Enterobacter sp. K16B | reverse complement strand
ACCGACTGAACTACAGAGGAATCGTGTGAACGGGGCGCATATTATCGACCTGCGTCTCCCTTGTCAAAGGGTGGATCAACGCCTTTTGATCGTTTGCTGACAAAATCGGCAAAGTGGCGTTTTTGACAGCGCAATGCACTGCTTTGGTGCGGATATACCTCTAATGGGGCAGATCATAAACTGCTGTTTCAGTAATAAAAGCCCCCTCCATGATTAGGATTCCTTATTTTCAGGTGGTTAGCGAACAATTCAGACCGCCTGGTAAAACTGGCATTCATATTGCAAAACCTGTTCAACAACGACAGCCGGTTCCGGCACAGCATTTCGAACAGGGGGCAAAATGAACTTAAGACGACTGAAATACTTCGTAAAAATCGTCGATATCGGCAGCCTGACTCAAGCGGCGGAAGTGCTGCACATCGCGCAGCCTGCGCTGAGCCAGCAGGTGGCTACTCTGGAAGGCGAGATGGATCAGCAGTTGTTGATCCGCACCAAACGCGGCGTTACGCCAACGGAAGCCGGTAAAATCCTTTATACCCACGCGCGCACCATTCTTCGCCAGTGTGAACAGGCGCAGCTGGCGGTTCATAACGTTGGCCAGACGTTGAGCGGGCATGTTTCTATCGGTCTGGCGCCGGGAACGGCCGCATCATCTATTACCATGCCATTGCTGCAGGCCGTTCGCGCTGAGCTGCCAGAAGTGCTGGTGTACCTGCACGAAAACAGCGGGTCCGTACTGAATGACAAACTGCTCAGCGGCCAGCTGGATATGGCGGTGCTTTACGATCGCTCCCCGGTCGCCGGGATCACCAGCCAGCCGCTGCTGAAAGAAGATCTTTACCTTGTGGGCACCCGCGACTGTCCGGGTCAGAGCGTTGACCTTACCGCGGTGGCAGAGATGAACCTCTATCTGCCGCGCGATTACAGCGCCGTGCGCGTGCGCGTGGACGAAGCCTTCTCCCTGCGCCGCCTGACGGCAAAAATCATCGGCGAGATCGACTCGATCTCCACGCTGACCGCAGCCATTGCCAGCGGAATGGGGGTCACGGTGCTGCCGGAATCCGCCGCGCGTTCGCTGTGCAGCGCGGCAAACGCCTGGATGGCGCGCATCACCACGCCTTCAATGAGCCTGCCGCTGTCGCTGAATATGTCCGCACGCGGCTCGCTGTCGCCGCAGGCGCAGGCGGTGAAAGAGATTTTGATGTCGCTGGTCAGCAAGCCATCGCTTGAGAACCGCGAACTTCAGCTCGTGAGCTGATATTCCATAAAAGCATAAGATGCTGGTTTTTATTATTTGTTCTGCAGCTCAGCTGACTCTAACAATAGAGCTATGTCAGATGCGCCGGAGTGAATCGTGAATTTCCAGCAACTTAAAATTATCCGTGAGGCGGCCAGGCGGGATTACAACCTGACCGAGGTCGCCAATATGCTTTATACCTCTCAGTCCGGCGTCAGCCGCCATATCCGCGAGCTGGAAGAGGAGCTGGGGATAGAGATCTTTATCCGCCGCGGTAAGCGCCTGCTCGGCATGACAGAGCCTGGCAAGGCATTGCTCACTATCGCGGAGCGGATCCTCAACGAGGCCAGCAACGTGCGTCGTCTGGCCGATCTCTTTACCAATGATGCCTCCGGCGTGCTCACCATCGCCACCACCCATACCCAGGCGCGCTACAGCCTGCCGCCGGTGATTAAAGCCTTCCGCGAACTCTTCCCGGAGGTGCGTCTGGAGCTTATCCAGGGCACGCCGCAGGAGATTGAAGTGCTGCTGCAAAACGGTGGGGCGGATATCGGCATCGCCAGTGAACGCCTGAGCAACGACCCGCTGCTGGTGGCCTTCCCGTGGTTCCGCTGGTATCACAGTCTGTTACTTCCGGTCGATCATCCCCTGAATCAGGTCTCTCCGCTGACGCTGGAGGAGATCGCAAAATGGCCACTGATTACCTACCGCCAGGGCATTACCGGACGTTCACGCATTGATGAAGCCTTCAACCGTAAAGGGTTAACGCCGGATGTGGTGCTCAGCGCGCAGGATTCCGATGTGATTAAAACTTACGTCGAGCTGGGGCTGGGTATTGGTCTGGTGGCGGAACAGTCCGGAGGCGAGCGCGAAGCCGGGAACCTGGTGCGTCTGGATACACGTCATCTGTTTGACGCCAATACCGTATGGCTGGGCCTCAAGCGCGGACAGCTCCAGCGCAACTATGTGTGGCGCTTTATCGAGCTCTGCAATGCCGGGCTGTCCGTTGATGAGATTAAACGCCAGGTAATGGAGCCGGAAGAAGTGGCGATTGATTATCAGATTTAAGCGCTGGCTTGCCCGGTCGTGCTGACCGGGCCTGTTATTTAGTTGAAAGGATATTTTTTGAAGACCGCTTGCGCCTCGAAGGCATCAGTAACCGCCTGAATCTTTCTGAAATCCGCTGCGTTAATGACGTGAGGGATCATCGACTGAATAAACGTCCAGACCACCGTACTGGTAATGGCGACTTGGTCGGGCAGGGGGCTGGCCGGACGCGCCTCCAGCAGCGTGTTCCATTCTTTGCAGGCTGCCAGCAACTGGACGGTAATGCGCTCGACCCATGAACTATGCTGCTTCTCCGCCGGGCGCAGGTTGTGTTCATACACATTTTGGACCGCTTTCTCCGCGGCGGCGAGGATAAAGCCCAGCGTCTGAAGATCGTTTGCCAGCGCATCCGGTGCCACGGGCAGCAGTCTCCGTTCAGGGGCGGCCTGGGCCTCAAAATAATTCAGTATCAGCGACGAATCCATCAGACGCGTTCCATTCTCCAGAATCAGCGTGGGCGCTTTTACCGCAGGGTTGATCCGGGAAAATTCCTCAAATGTGCTGAAAACCGACAGCGGTTGGCTTTCAAATGCAACGCCATAAAGTTCCAGGGAGACCGCTACGCGCCGTACGTAAGGCGAATCCATCATGCCAATAAGCTTAATCATAATTGCCGTTTTCCTGTCGCTGTGAAATGACACGCTATTCAAGCTACTGAACAGACATTACGATACATTTGTCATGATGAATATCTTCAATATCTTACCGCCAGGGTTAGTATTACTGACATATCGCCAGGCCACCGTTTTAAGATTGTGTTCGGTTCAGGGAGTGTTTTCATGTCGGATTTTCCACCTATCGCAAGTTTGCGTAGTTTTGAAGCGGTGGCTCGCCTTGGCAGCGTAACGCTCGCGGCGAAAGAGCTTCATGTGACCCATTCAGCCATCAGCCAGCAGATTAAAGTGCTGGAGGAAATGGTAGGGGTGAAGCTGTTTATCCGTCATGGCCGAGGGGTGCAGATCAACGAAGAGGGGCGGCTCTACGCGTTACAGGTGCGCGAGGCGCTTAACCATATCGCAGATGCCACCCGGCTCGTGCAGGTGAAACCGAGAATACTGGAACTGACGCTGGCGATGGTGCCGTCTTTTGGTTGTCACTGGCTGTTGCCGCGTCTGGGACGGTTTCGGGAAAAATATCCGCACATCACGCTGCGACTTCAGGCCAGCCTGACGATCACCAGCATGCAGCAGGAAGGGATCGATATTGCGATACGCATGGGGAAAGGGAACTGGGAAGGAAGCGACTGCCATTATCTTTTTTCTGATGAGCTGATTGTTGTGGCGGCGCCCGGTTATAACGGCGGTGTCCTCCCGGCGACGCCGGCTGAGGTGGCGAAGAGCCAGATCATATTCTCCATGGAGTCGTGGAAAACCTGGTGTTTTAATGCGGGGCTGGGAAAAGAAATTGTGCCCGGCGGCTTATGCATTAACGATTCAAACTTAGTCCTTGAGGCTGTCAGGCTCGGTAAAGGTATCGCGCTGGAGCGCCGTTCTCTGGTTCAGGATGCCATCACCCGGGGTGAACTGGTCCAGCTTACCCCATTCACTGCGCCGTATCCCTGGCCTTACTGGCTGGTAACATCGCAGTTAACGGAGGCGAAACCGGAAGTGGCTCTCTTCGTCGAATGGCTGGAGGAGGAAGTGGGAATCTGGCTTCAGCAGACGGCGTCCTGAGAATGATGTCAGGCTAAATACTGTCGAATATCGGAAGGTATATAGTTTTGTTCCCACAAGGCCCTCATCATCAACATATAGGGTTCAGCATATAAAAAAAAGCCTGATAAATGACAGAGTGCAGTTAAGTGTTTTTCTGTCATAGGGCAATATTCCCTTGTACCGTTAGCGACACAAGGGAGTTTTAAGTATCGACATGCGCGTGGAGATCGTTGGTATAGATAATAGTGATCTCTTTGGTGCCAGCCCCAAAGTGGCCGTCAACAGAATACCTGCTGCAAACGTTTTATCTCCATAGTCAACCCCTTGTTGTTATATTTAAAAGGTGTAACCAACAGTTAAATAGTATGCCCATCCCGTTGAGTCTATAGAGACGATGTCTCCGTCGCTGCTAAATGCTTTGCTACCTTCGTCAAATTGTCCGCCCTGATAGAAATAACGAAGGGTCGCGCCATAGTTCCAGTGGGGGTAAACTAAACTGAGTACATTGGTGGAAACAATAGAGCTATTGGTACGGGAGTAAAATTTCTGCTCACCGCCTGACTCATCTTTAAGGTCTGAACCAAAATCAAAATTGGTAAAACCGACGTAATTTAGTTTTCCACCAAATATTGTTGTAATTGGGATGACATATTTGACTTTGAAGCGATATCCATCCCACTCGTTTTCGTTGGCGGCATTGTAATTGTTTCCTTGATATTTGGCATAGAGGTTTGCAGACAACGTCATCGGTAGCCCCGTATCAATGTCTGTCCCTATCCCCATATACCATGTGCTTTGACGCTGTCCTGCATTCGTTCCTGCATCATAGATATAGTTATGGGCAAAATACCATTCTTTGAATGGACCAAAGCTTAGGTCGAACCCCGTCAACTTGTCGATGCTAAAACGAGGTTCTATCTCCATAAAAAAGCGAGAGCCATTGTCCCAAATGCCGATATCATTATCGTTGCCTATACCGAAAAACTTAGGTAAGTCTGCATAGCCATAGAAATCAAACCAATCTACATGCGCCCATGCACGATACTCTGGATATAAGTCCGATCTTTTTAGTGGCCCAAAGCGAGTTGAGTTACTGCCTGCGATATTAATACTTTGATGCCACCAGTCTGACAGGTAGTCGTTATCCCCAGCGTCTGCCCATGCTATCGTGGGCAAAAGCATAAATGCGCCTGATAATATATGTTTTATTTTTTTCATAAGTAGGGGTTCCTTCCACAGAGGTTTGTTAATTAAGACTCTTTATGTTATTGAAACTACTTAGCTGCGCTTATATCGACCACTCTCTTTTCAAGATCGGGTTTCAATGGGCTATGCGCCTTGACATAATCAATAATCGACTCTGCAGAGGTGGTGCTGTTGATAGTTTTAACATTCGTTCCTTTTAAGAATGCTTCAAATCCATCCCCACCCGTTGCACAAAATGAGTGCGTAGCAACCCGATATGTTTGGGTTGGATCTACCGGTTGATTATTAATAGTGAATTTAACGATCCGCTCACCCAGCGGTTTTTTGCTGTCGTATTCCACATGAACGCTTGTCGATACTTGCAAAATTCCATTAGTAAGATCCGTTGCATGAATCATTAAGTCGGTGAGATCTTTTCCGGTGAGATCCATTTCAACCAGTTCGTTATTAAATGGGAAGGTAGTAATGACATCACCATATCGTAAGTTTCCTTGCGGGAAATCAGCACGCAATCCTCCACTGTTTTGTAATCCCACGATGGCGTCAGGTGCTTTGGCCATCATGGCGTCAATGACTAAATTACCAACAGGTGATGATTCACCATAAGAACGCGTGAAGGGGGCCGTTGTCGACCCAATAACTTGATCCGTGATATTTTTCAGCTTAGCATTCCACTCATCAATCCTGGCTTGAACGTTAGGATCTGGCTTGTATTCATCGGCAAATACGGTGATTAATTTACCGCTATAGCCATCAATTTTCTTCGTCTGAGGATTAAAATCCAGGACTAATTTTCCAATATCAGACCCATATGCATCCGTTGAAACAACAAGTGTGTCATTGACTTTAATGGGCTCTGGTGTGCCAACATGAGCATGTCCTGTGATTAATACATCAATACCCTTAAATTTCTTTGCGGTATCGATATCGGCTTGCAGCATTCTGGCTACGTCTTTATTCCCATAACTTGATTGACGCGCTGGGGTACCTTCGTGGATAAGCAGCACGATGATATCCACTTTGCCTTTTAACGCATCAAGCCCTTTTTGGATATAAGGCACTTCATCACGGGCCTCCGAACCGGCATAAGCCTTAGCCGCGACGGTGTCATAAAAAGCAAATTTCTGATGTACCCCAATTACGCCAATTTTTATGCCATCTTTTTCGACAATCGTCCAGGGGGTATCCCAGACAGGTTTGTCACTGTTGGTATAAAACACATTACCCAGCAAAACGGGGAATTTTGCTTTTGATAACTGCTTAACCATATTATCAACGCCATGGTCAAATTCATGGTTCCCCACTGACACAGCATCAAAAGGCATCGCGTTCATTATGTCAATGATGGCTTCACCTTTTGTCAGGGTACTTATATAGGGTCCGGTAAAGTAATCTCCTGCATCGAAGAAAAAGACATCTTTATTTTTTTTCTTAGCATCGTTGACAATGGTCGCTATATTAGCAAAGCCGCCAACTGCACGTTCTTTATCGATGGCTGGAATTTTTCCAGGGGAGACATGAGCATGTAAATCGTTGGTGTAATAAATAGTCACATTCTTCGCGCTAACTGATGCGGTTAACGTTGCGGACATGCACAATGCAATCAGACTAAGCTTTATATTTTTATTCATAATGCGTTCCTTTGAGAAAAAGCAAGAATTTAAATAAGGGCTCATATAAATGTATGAACCCTTTGAATATGCACAGTCGAATAAAAGATTATTTTTTCACATCAACAACACGCATGCCGTGGAGTTGTTCATCCGTAATGGTATTGCCCGCCTTGAAGTAATCGATCACCGCGTTAGAAACGTAGTAACCGCCTGCTGTATTACGTTCCTTACCCTCTGTAAACGTCGTAAAGCCGTCACCGCCGTCCGCAAGGAAACTCTGGGTGGCAATGTGGTAGAGTGTCGCGTCCTCAATCGGTTTTCCATTTAGTGTGAATAAGACGACCCGCTGACCAATCGGTTTGCTGCTGTCGTACTTCATCTCCACGCCTTTCGATACCTGTAAAACGCCATTGCTTAAACTTGCGGCATGTTCCATTAATGTGCGCAGTTGTTTACCCGTCAGATCCATCGTGGCCAGTTCGTTAGGGAACGGGAAGGTACTTATGACGGCGCCCATCGTAATCGCGCCAGACGGGATCTCGTTGCGTATACCGCCCGAATTGGTTAAGTCGAGCTGAGTATTTTTACCGGCTGCCGCCAGCAGTGCGTCGGCTGCCAGATTCCCCAGAGAGGCTGATTCACCGTAGGCACGCGTCAGTTCAACCGGCGACTGCGCCACCGTTTGTTGCACCTCAACATCAAGTTTCTTATTCCAGCCATCAATCACCTGTTTCGTTTGCGGATCGGGCTTCCACTCATCCGCGTAAATCGTTTTAAGCTCAAATTTTTTCACCGTAAACTGATGCGGCTTCGTGTAGTCCAGGACCAGTTTTCCTACGTCTATACCGCCGCTGTCGGTCGAGAGGATCAGCGTATTGCCGACTTTAATCGGCTCCGGCGTTCCAACATGCGCATGGCCCGTAATCAGAATATCCAGACCTTTCACCTGGCCTGCCGTTTGAATATCTTTATCCAGTGCCCGGCGCACATCGGTCCCCCCCATACTGGACTGGCGCGCCGGCGTACCTTCATGAACCAGCAATACGGTCAAGTCGACTTTTCCTTTCAGTTCATCGAGATAGCGCTGCAGCCATTTAATTTCATCCCGGGCTTCAATACCTACGCGCGTTGCCGCTGAAACGGTATCATCGAAGGCAAACACGCCGTGTAAACCAATGACGCCGACTTTCACGCCATCTTTTTCGATGATGGTATAAGGCTTATCCCAGAATAATTTGCTGCTGTTCTGATAAAATATGTTGCCCTGTACAATTGGAAATTTCGCCTGACTGAGTTGTAATAACGTATTATCCCAGCCGTGATCAAATTCATGATTACCCATTGTGACAGCGTCAAACGGCATGGTATTCATTATATCAATAATTGCTTTTCCCTTCGTTAAACTACTGATATAAGGACCAGTAAAATAGTCTCCGGCATCAAAAAACCATGTGGCTTTACTTTTGGCTTTTTCCTCTTTTACCAGGGTGGTGATATTCGCCCAACCCCCGACATCTCGTTTGCCATCAGCAATCCAGGGAACTTTATACGGCTCCACATGTGCGTGGAGATCGTTGGTATAAATAAGGGTGACATCCCTGGCGTTAGCCCATAACGGTAACGCCAACAGAATACTTACGGTAACCGCTTTTATATTCACAATCAGTTCCTTTTAGTTATATAAAGAGGCGTTACTTTACGTTCTGAAAGCATTTTTTATGCGAGTCTGCTCACACTATTAAACTCACGCTATGAGTCAAAATCATCGACCTTTAAAAATCGTTGGTGACGTAGAGTGATTCAATTTACGATTAATACCTGCAAATCGTTTGGTTGCCGTAATTTAGGTGTTCCCCTATCAGCATCTGAAGATTACATCTGGCCAGATTACAGGTTGGGATATCCGGCATTACACTGTCGAGCATGCGGGAGTTATCCTCCACTGTTTGACGAACAACAATTTAATCAGTGGCTCTCTGCTCACTTAACTGCATATGCTTCAGAAAAGGGTCTTTTTTGCCCTGAATGTTATTGCCAGGAAACTATTTGCTATGGTTATAACCCCCAGGGAACACAGCGCATTCAGTGCCGGACCTGTAGAAAAGTCTGGACACCCAAACAGCAAATATTAAAAAGGAGTGCTCCCCCAGAACGTATTGAAACGGTTCCACTCATTGTGCCGTTCCAGGGAAGCAGTGCAGAACAGAAACTGTACGTTCTCCTCAGTTTCGATGCCGCACGCGGTAATATTCTTCATGTTTCCACAAATTTCACTCAGCACGATACTGGCGAAACGCTACGATATCGCTGGCGCGGGAGTAATGAGCCTGATTTGCGACAAACGGATATTGTCAATCGCGTTGATAAGCGTGAGATGCAGTTTCTGCGTCGCAGCCAGTTTGACGAAATTCAGTATGGCAGTGCAGAACTGAAACGTAATGCCAGAGGTGCGATACTTCGGCCTGTTATCGCAGCTCACGGACATTTTAGGGTACTGCACCTTCTTTTTCCTGAAGTGAAAATGCATGTTATTTCACACGAATGCTTTCTTCGCGGCGCAGTGATTACCGTTTGGGCAGATCTGTTTCGTCAGCGGCAGGGCGAACTTTGGTTTATCGAAGAGGAGATCTATGACGGGGAGAATAGTAAACCCTGGCATTTACAGGCGACAACACAGCATGGCTGGTGGCAAAGCCAGTGGCAGCTTTGGACGCAGGGGGAAAACCGTAAGATGGTTTGCCCATTAACAGGGGGGGATAGCAGTCACGCGCAAACGCTCTCTTTAACGACCAGCAGGCATTTCATTCACTGGATAAATACACAAACATATTTTAACCATAGTGCCAAACTTTCCGCAGGGCGCGTAACGCAAATACTGCGTTCGCTGGCGCATGACTATAACGATAAAATTACCGACTTCTGAAGTATTAATCATTCGCTATATATATGTTTACAGATCTCATATTATATAAAAAGAATATCAATTCTGATTTATTCTGATCTGGCAGTCTTTATCTCAGGAAATATGCTGGCTTACAAGAAACAGAGTTATATGATATCGTAACAATCCCATTCATATTTGTAACGTGAATGCATTTATCTTTATTAATTAAAAGGAATTTATAAAATGGCTATTCCGTCTTATCTTTGGCTGAAGGATGATGGTGGTGCGGATATCAAAGGCTCTGTTGATGTCGAGAAACGTGAAGGCAGTATTGAGGTTATTGAATTCGTGCACTCCCTGAGTATTCCGACAGACGGCAATACCGGGCGACTCACGGGTACCCGTATTCATGCGCCCGTCGTCTTTGTCAAAGAGTTCGACTCGTCATCGCCTTATCTGTTTAAGGCCGTTACGACAGGCCAGACGCTGAAATCTGCTGAATTCAAGTGGTACGCGATTAATGACGCGGGACAGGAGGCGGAGTATTACAATATCAAACTGGAAAACGTGAAGGTGGTTTCTGTCGCACCGGTAATGCATAACGTTAAAAATCCGGCGACGGAAAAATTCAATCATATGGAAAGTGTTCAGCTGCGTTATGAAAAAATCACCTGGACCTACAAGGACGGAAATATCATCCATTCAGATGCGTGGAATGAGCGGGCGACAGCCTAGTTACTCAAGGCCGGTATATTCCGGCCTGTATTATTTTCATCATTCAGATTTATGTCATCAATTTATCCACTACATGGATAGTAAAACCTCAGACAGGAAGTAGAGATGCTTAAAGACGAAATGCCTTTTACCGGGATATTATCTCAGGTATTAGCTACTCATTCGGCAATACAGCCCGTTTCTCTGGTTCTTTTTACTCCACAAGCGCCGGCGAGACAGGATCAGATTTTTACCTTGCAGCGCCTCACCCCAGGCACATTATCGTTGGTGACGCTTCAGGGAAACGCGGTTACCATGCCACCTAACGGCCGGTTCATTTTTGTCATCCTGATGACCGATCCCACGCAAATTCGCTGCGCCAGGGGGCACGATCCGATCAACCAGTTCATTAGCGGTGGCGTGGTTGATGCCGTGGAAGGCCATACTTCCCTCTCCGGGGGGCAGCAGGTGCTCTATGCGGGTGATATGCTCATCAACAATGGTATTCTGGTCAGCTGGAGTAACAACAGCGGTCACTATCAGCCCACGCCGCAAGCCAGACGAACAAACCTTCTGTCGCATATTCAGTTGTTGCTGCCAGAGCATCTTTTCCAGCCTGTCAGCTTCAGTGGCTCCAGCGCCGCATCTGCACGATCTATGGACTCGCGTATGAATGATTTCTCCTCAACCGGGAGTTTTTCCTCGTATCACGGTTCTGAAGGGGGAGGAGGCTATTCCTCGTAATAGGCTGAGTTAACGCCAAAGTGCAGAAAAGCAAAAAGCCTGCTTTAAAAGCAGGCTTTTCAACAGCGGCGGTTTCCCGTAACGCCGGGCAGATGCTCCTCCGACACCGCTCCAATCCGGAAGCCGCCTCGCATTTCGTTTATCCGATCCGCCATAATTCTTTGAATCGCAAAACCAGTTTTCTATTATCAGCCTTCTTCGTTACGCACTTCGTTCCCACCTGCACTCTCCTTCGATGGATAACGGCTTTCTGCACACTCTTTACGAAAAGGGAATCACCAAGAATCTGATGAATAATTGTGCACCTCCCTCTATGGATGTTATATTAAAATATAATATTCGGAGGTGCGCTATGTATACAACACGCCTGAAAAAGGTCGGTGGATCCATCATGCTGGCGGTTCCTCCCGCCGTGCTGAAAACGCTGGAACTGTCGACGGACAGCGAAGTCGGCATGACCATTAATAATGGCTGCCTGATTATTGAACCCCGGAAACGGCCTCATTATTCCCTTGAGGAGCTGCTGGCGCAGTGCGATCCGCACGCTGAAATGAGTGAAGAGGAGCGGGAATGGATTGATGCGCCTGCGGTGGGCAAGGAGAGCCTGTAAATGGACAGAGGCGAAATTTGGCTCGTTTCACTGGATCCCATTGCCGGCCACGAGCAAAGTGGAAAACGTCCGGTACTCATCGTATCGAAGGCATCGTTTAACAAGCTGACCCGGCTACCGGTAGTGGTGCCCGTCATCAGCTGCGGGAACTTTGCACGTACTGCAGGTTTCACCGTTTCACTGGAAGGGGCGGGGACAAAAACAACGGGCGTTATTCGCTGCGACCAGCCCAGAACCATTGATATGGCTGCCCGGAACGGCATGCGGCTGGAACGCATACCTGACACCGTTGTAAATGAGGTTCTTGCCAGGCTGGATGCGATTCTGAGTTAACATCGTGCGGTCTGATGCCCTCACTCCAACCCTCTCCCACGGGAGAGGGTGCACACACTAAAAACGGCAACCGGGTTGCCGTTTTGCATGTACCTTGCGCAGAAAAGCAAAAAGCCTGCTTCAAAAGCAGGCTTTTCAAATTTGGCTCCTCTGACTGGGATCGCCTTTGCCAGTAACTGGCTAATAATTAAGCTAATCCTGAATTCCCTTTTTGTCAAGACCACCAGAATGACCACCATAAATGTACATGGATGCGTACATATGAATAACATAAAGACTGCTGGTAATAGTAAGCACCTAAAGTTATCAACTCTCAATACTACCGACACCATCCTATACATACGAAAAAATCAATGACTAAACTTGAAGATTGCTCATAAATAGCCTTAGCATATTAGTGTTAAACATTTTCTCAACTCACCCCTCTTTTATGTTTTGGCATAGAGATGGACGGAATGTCTAAAAACCATAATGGCTGCAAAAAGAACGATAACAATTTTTTAATTCAGCAGATTTATTAGCATTCGCGCTTGAAGAATAAAAAACATCAAAATATTTTGAGAATGTTTTTTTATCTTTTCTAAGGTCTCCAGTCCATTCAAATTGTTGAGCAATCCCATCAAGAAGGAGGTTGAAAATTTCATCATTTAATTCTTTTACAACATTATCACATACTGAAATAATAGACTGTATTGCATCATAACTAATAATAATTGGTTTTTCTAAAAAAGTATAATGTTGTTCAAGGCCAAGTTTTAAAGCATTTTTTGTACCTAATAAACCTGAACGGTGAACTATACAATGCCGTAGTTGGCATACTTGTTCATACTTCTGCAAAGCAGATATTACAGATGGTGATTTTTGTCTATCTATACGTAATCCGGTAAATATCTTAATGGTGTCAAGTATATTTGATTCAGAGATGAATGTGGCATCTTCTAATAAAGCTTCTGGTAAAATGCTTTTTTCATGATAAACAGCTGCAGCATAGCTTACGTTATTTTTGAAACTGAATGACCTTGCTTGTTTATCAACAATCAATACTCTGCGTATAATACAACGGCAATAGCTTTCAACTAATGATATAAATCCTAGCATGATAAGGTTTACAAGCAATTTCCATTCATCTGATTCGCTTGGTTCACCTAGTAATCTGATATGAACGTTTTTTTTGCTATTGTAAATATCTATAGCAGAAAATTGAGGTTCTTGATAACTTTGATCAAAAAAATTAATTGTATTAATGTTTGGCGTAATTTTTTGCCCAGAGATATTATATGAAAATTTATTGTTATTCATGATTTTTTCTGCCATTTAAGCTAAAAACTCGTTAACCCAAGAGCGAACTTTAAATTCTAATGCTGCAGCTCTTTTCTGCGCGACCTGTCTAACTTTCATAAATTCTGTCGCAGTGTTTTTAGATGAAATAACATCCTCAACTGTTTTGAAACTAGTTTGTTGGATTACTGCCTTTTGGAATTTTGTTAAAGGTAGTTCAAGTAAGTTTTTCTTCATACACAAACGAAAAGATGATTCATCGATAAGTTCTTTACCGCAGTTATGACAGAATTTCTGATTGTCCGATAACCGTTTTTCACCACAATTAGAGCAGTTTGGTAATGTTAACGATATTTTTTCAAAATGTTCCTTAGACAATAACGTAAAAACAGACCTTCGCAAGGGATGTTTTTCAGAACGAGATGTTAATATTTCAACCAGTCTCGTTGCACTAAATCCTCGGCTAATTGAAAACGTTTTTTCCTTTATAAGGAAAGCATAATGTGGTGTAAAGCGGCGTAATTTTCTCTCGCGGCCATGCGAGGTGCCTGTATATTCATACAGGAGACCTGCTTCGATTAAGAAACTAATTATTCTTTCTATTTTGTCAGAATCCATATCTTCAATGCCGACTGAAACTGTTTTTTTATAATTAGCCTTATCCTTTTGTATGTTTTCATAATTTATTGTTTTTAAATCCATCAATATTTTATTGAAAAGTTCCCATCCAGATTTAATATATTCACCATATTGAGGTAATTTATCAATAATTGAAATGTACTCGTCATAGGTGTACTTGCATCTGTCTTCAATAACATGATTGAATTTTGCTTGTTTAGTTTTAGACTTTGACTCAGAATAAGCTCTTATCAAATTAATATAAGCTCTTGGGATTCCGAATGATGCATAAATAAGAAGGGTGTTTATATCTTTATCTTCAACGACTTGGTTGTTAAATCTTTCCTTGACGAGCGCATACATAAAATCTATGTATTCACTTTGTTCAACGTCTTGCCATATTAATACAGGTTCAGCATCTTGACCTAAATGAAATCTTGGGCCATATTGTGTCGTGCCTGGATATACTGATGCCTTAGGTGATATTCTTGAAGTCTTAATGCTCCTGAAAATATCAAAAAACTCAACCATATATTCTTTTGTTAAGGTAAGTGCAGCATCATCAAAGAACAGAACGGATCTTTTTCTATTTTGTGAATTTGCACAGGTATCAATTATTGATTGAACAATATCAATGTTTAGTGATGTAATTATATTGTTATGCTCTGGCAAATAATTCTGCTTCTCAATATCTATAATGAAGTTTTTAATATCATTTATAGAAATATCATCAAAAGGGAAAATATCATAATCTTCATGACATGCATTTATTATCTTGGCGAGGACCCATGTGTGAAAAATCTCGATAGCATTTGAAGTTTCATGAATGTATGTTTCTAGACGTAGATAATGATTAAACGACACATATAGTGGAAGAGGAAGTGATTTATTTTTCCTGCATTCAAGATAAGCGTGTCGCATATAATGAGTTTTACCAGAGCCTCTCGGTCCCACCAAGAGTTTTGCTCCAACTTGCGTTAGTTTTTTTTGTACTGAGTAAAAATGGCTATTATTTGGAGACCAACGCACAAGGACATCGTCCGGAAGGTAGTCTGCTCTTTCCTCAAACTCAAAGCTGTCAAGATCGTCTGGGAGATTTTCGATATGGTTTGTAGTCATAAACAATCTCTTTGATTGTAAACAGGAATTTAGTTAAGATAACACAAGGATTTAATAAACAGTAGAATTATAACTAAGTGGTTGAATTTAAACAGTTTTATACAGAGAGCAACGTCAGTGAGATGCTTGCATCCATGATTGAGCAGTCGTACCCACAAAGTTGCCTAGAGTTAAGTGCAGGAGAGGGGGCTCTAATCGATGCATTGGTGAAACGTTTTCCAGATATTAAAATAACGGCTGCAGATATTGATGCAAAGAATGTTGAGTTTCTCAATAATAAACATCCTGATGCTGTTTGTTATTATATCGATTCGACCACTCCAGAGCTATTTGCTCTTGTGCCATGTGAATCATTTGATGTTGCTGTATGCAATCCACCATTTAAATTCATAGAAGTTAATGATTATTTATTGTCCTTAATCACAAAGATGACATCGAAGGTTATTAATGCAAAAAAAATTAGGGCGGAAATAGTTTTTTTAATCTTAAATATTATGAAGATAAAGAAAGGAGGTGAATTAGCTATAATTCTTCCGGATATGTTTTTCTCTTCAAAGTCTTTTGTTTGGCTAAGGTCGTTTTTAATTTCGAATTTCGAAATAAAAAAAATTATCGAATGCAATCATAAGTCATTTAAAAAAACAGAAGCTAAAACACATATCTACCACATTAAGAAAAATGTACCTTCAAAATCTCAACAATTAGTTTTAGTGAGGGATTGCACTACAATTTCATTAAGTTATAAGGAGTTTGTAAATGAAAAAATAATTCCTCAGAATGATAGTATTGATAATTATTTCCATCTTTTTAGAGGAAAGAAAACGGGTAAAGAATGTCGGGCGTCTAAAAAATCATTCTTTCACACTTCATCATATAGCAATCCATCAGAATATCAAAGAGGGGAGCCGCCAGTAAATGAATGCTTGGTTAAATCTGGAGATATTTTGATCGCTAGAGTAGGAAGTAGAGTTCTAGGGAGAACTATTTTGTATGCAGGCACAGATGCGATATTAAGTGATTGCGTGTTTTGTTTGAGGATAAATGACCCGGCTCTAAGAGATTATATTTTCCAAGCATGGGAAAAAGATAAGGCTCAATGGTTAGATTATTATGCAACAGGAACGTGTGCTAAGCATATTAGTCTGGAAAATTTCAAAAGCTATATTAGAATTAAATTGAGGAAATATTTTTCGTCAGATAAGAAATTCGGTTAGAAAAAAGAAGCAAAGAATGATTAATACTCTGCTTCTTTTTCTAATCTAGCTAATTATATATTTCTAATTCATATGAGTATATTTGCCCAATACCTTTACTTCGATTAGCTGATTTTTCGGGGAAGTCGTAAATTGCGCCTATTTGATTATCCACGTTATTTTTTGATATGTTATTTATTAGAAAAACACAAATTCCGATAGCAGTAGGTTTTGTTCCTAAAGATGTTATAACAATTTTGTTATGTTCAGATATAATATCATTAAGGAGTTCATTAACTGCATAGGGATTAGATCCTGGGTATGTTATTAATTCTGAGTTCAACATATTAAAATATTTCATATGCCGTTTTAACGAAATGTTTTCCCATCCTGCTTTATAAGCGGGAATAGCAAGGTGAGCCAATAGTTTTTTATAACTGGCACCATCATCATGCTCTAAAATATGACCTAACCTAGAATTTTCAAATCCCAGGAAAGATACTAGAGTTGCTTTATCATCCGAATTAGATTGATTATCTAAAGCAAAAGCCGGTAATGCAATAAATGGATAACGTTTGTCACTCAGTACAAATTCGTCATCACCATCTTTAGATACTTCTTTTGCATATTCTTTCGGCTCTACATATATTATAGTGCAATATAAATGTTTTCCTGACTTATTCATGGAATCCAATAGGTATAGAAGTTCAGGGAAGCCTAGTGAAGTTGAATCAATTAAAACTCTACTGATATCGGATGAAATGAAGAATTCTTGTAATCTGAATATTTTATATTGCGTTGAACCTATCGTTATTGAATAGTTTGACTTATCAAACGTAATCGCATAATTTGGGGTAACTTTTATTTGATTTAAAACAGTATTTGTTCGTTCATCAATTGCTTTACCACAAAAGAAAACATCATATTCTTCAGTACAACATGAATCTATAGTAGGGTTTTGCCTTATTCTATTTATTGTGATCATAAAAGCCCCAGTTGTTTTACCACATCATTTGTATTTTCTAAAGGCTCTTCATCTAAATCCCACTTGGTAATAAAGCTTTTTAATAATCTATTGAATTTATTATCATCAGCAGTAAATATTATAGTTAAACTTTCTTTGTTTAATTTTAATTTTTTCTTCTTCCTGTAGCTTATCCCAAAATGTGCGGATAATACAGGGTGAAGTACATAATCCTTAACCTCTAAAGATTCTGAGTTTTTTTGTTTAGTACTATGTTCTTCGATAAGGACAGACCAGATTATTGCTTCATTAAGTAACGTGCGAGTATCTTCGTTTAGTTCTGTTTCATCAGATAGATCCAGAGAGAAATGATTAATTTCTACTTCACTTTGACTTTTTCTAGTTTGGCTATATGAATATATTCTCCCCAATCTAGTTGCTATTTTTTTTAAATGAGAGCCATGTGAACCTAAATCAGATATTTTTTCTAATTCTAGTCCGCTTGTTTTTTTTGTTGCCCTCGATTGAATATTTACGGGGATTTGGTCAAGCCTTCTCGAGGAAGTCTTGGCATTAAATTGCTCATTCAACAATACAGATTGATGACATAACTCCAGAAAATGTCTTATGTTACCTCTTGAGAGTAGAACGTATTGTTTGTAACCGGAATAAAAAGGACAATCTTTTGAAGGTGATTTTTTATATATTAAAAGAATTACACCTACCAAATAATTATGAATCCATTGTTGATATTTATTTGAAGTTCCTCCTTTGTATTCCTCGAATTGTTCTAGCAAAACATGAGGTAATGTATTGTTTCTATTTAATATGGCAGCATTAACTAAACTGGCCTCAGGAAATTTTATGTCAATAAATTGTTCTGCATTTAATACTTTTGTTTTTTTATGCAAAACCAGCCCATCGGCTATAATTGCTAATAACTTATCATAAAGTGAATTATCGCTGAAAATATTTTGAGCCATTTCACTATACGTTAAGCTTGGCAAAAATCTTTCAGCTAAATTCCTTATTTCTTTCAAATAATCATGAGTTTGTCTGTATTCTAGGTTTTCTTCTTTACGAACAAAAAGATTAAGTTGCTTTTGATCAAAAAATTCCTCCAGTCTTAAAGCCAATACTTCTCCAGCAAATACATCAAAATTATTATTATAATGTTTTTCCAAATCAATTGTTCTATAATCATTCCTTTCAACAATTTTTTCATTGCCTAAAGTATTATGAGATATTATGGCATTTTTCTTATGAGCAATGCTGAAAATTAACTGTTTTTCCCCATGTTTCATTAATGTATTAATTATTATTTGCTGCGATTCTGTAAGATTTTCAAATTCGTCAATGAATATATGATATGTTATGTTTTCAAGTTCACTAACAGCTGTATTTAGCTCATTAGCAATAAGTGACAAAGTTCCTTTTGTGTTTAACGAAAAAGGAGGTGTTTCTGTGAATGGAGAGTTGATCCAGTTGCATAATGTAAATAATGAATTTTGTAATATCTTCTTTGCTTCAAATAAATAAATTTTATCACTTTTAACAGATAATTGGTTTGTTATGCTTTCGGGAATTTCGATATTTTTTATCGATATTTTAGAATTTTCTGATAGTTGATTATGATTAATCAACGTCTGGAGTAACTTATTATATTCTATTAATATAGACAATGTCATATAGCTGTTAAATGCACTTGACCAATATTGTCCAAGCCAATTTTGTGATATATGTTGTGTAAATGATGTATCAGGTCTCCAATAAAGCCCTAGGTTCTTCAAATTTTTTAAATCAATATCAGATCTATTTGAACTCAAAATTGTTGGAAAGCAATAGTATTTTAAATACATCGTCTTTCCCGACCCTCTCCCTCCTACGATCACGCAGGCCTTTGAGGCATCACTAATATCAATTTCATGATTATTTATAGGAAGAACATACTTTGAATATACGTCATCAGGAAACTCTTCTGTACGATTTTTGGCAAATACGGAGCTTAACATGTTAGCCATTTTTACCTCTTAAATAATTCGTTCCAGTTTTCATCTTTATGTACTATCATGGAAATATTGTTATTGGGTGTTGATTTTGAAAATAAATAGGTTAACTCAAAACCGCCATATCCAAGATTTCCATTAATACTTATACCTTTGCTTTTGCACACATGAAGATAGAATTTTTTGAAGTCTTCCTCTGTAAGTCCTTCAACTGCTCCTAGCATTTTATTTTCCTTAGTAAAAAAACTATGTGATTCGTCTATTATTTCTACTGGCTTAATTACTAGGTTATCAAATTTACCTTCAAGATCTTGATATGTTTTATTTACGGCTGAGAATGGTATGTAAATAAATTTAATATCACTTTCATGAAATTTTCTTTTGGTGAAGAAGTTTTCGAGTTGTGATCCCGTTCCGATTATATCGTCAAACAAAATGATAGCTTTTATATTGTTATTTTGATTTTGTGTGACACTATGTGAGTTGATTCCTAGAGTGCTATCAAAAAACAATTTTTGTAATGTATTCAGGATGATACTACTACTTTTAACTGCTTTGTTATCCACATCATCAATGGCTGTAAATCTAATTGGGATACTTCTACAATTACGACCATTCAAGAGTTTCATCCAGTCTTTTATATTGCTTACTTTATATATTCCTTCTTGCTCGAGAAGTTGAGGCAACATGATTTGAAATATATCAGCGCCTATAGACTTAATTGACTCTTCATTTCTGAATATCAAGGAGTTTAAAATAGCCGCGCTTAAGTATTTTTCGTCTCGACTTTGAAAATTATCAATCCATTTATTTAATGTTCGAATGTTTATATTGTCTATGTATTTGTATTTAATCATGCCTCTGGCATTTTCAAAGGACTTTTCAATTAAGAAATCATATCGCTCATCAATATTTAAATTCATTGTTTTTCCAATGTGTTAATCTAAGTTACTTGGATAAATAGAGGATTAACGATAATTCTGGTTATTAAAGATAATTAGCTGAGATGATTTTGGCTATAGCTACCGCAATCAATACACATTTTCTTCATGATAAGAGATTAAAAGAAAGAAATCAATATGTTAATAATGTATTAATCTTGTGCTAATCAAGAGAAGTTAAAGTCCCGCCTATCTAAATCTCCAACTGATGACTGCAAGAACATTTCCCCCCCGACGGAGGAAGGGGCGCTACGCCCGGCTATGCAGGGGCATAGTTTTTCCTCCTGTGTACTTTTCGTTCTTCATATCAGCTTCCGGTTAATCGTTTCCCAACACAACCCGTCCCGCAAGGGTAAATGGCACGCATGCTGCGCCCCCGCAGGACAGAACGATGCCGGGAAAGCGAACCGTCAGGCGATACGAAGACGAAAATCACACACTGACGGAGAAAAAACCATGACGATTTCCCTGCATACCTAGACTAGCGCCCCTAACATCCCAGTGGCGACCAGCGTATCCCCGCTGGAGCAGTCAGGCTCCTCAAAAACGAAATTTTCTAAAACCAGAACGGATATTTATCAGACCGTTACCGACAACAAAGCAGACGGATGGAGTGGTTTTCTGACCATGTTCGGTTGCTTTCATGCCAGCTCAATGCAACGTGCTTAAAAGATTTTTCTGGTGAGCGGGCGGCTTTCTCTGCGATACGTTGCTGTGCTGGATTGATATTCTGCGCCAGCAGCTTGCGTATGCCATCACGTTGCTGCCGGGCGTAAGCCAGAGAAACATCGGGATAAGACCCTAAGCCAAGGCGGGATTCTTTACCGTTGATACGATATTTAAGATACCAAAGACGTGAACCGCCCGGATTGACCAAAAGATATAGGCCATGAGAATCGGAAACTTTAAAGGATTTAGCAGAAGGTTTTAAGCTGCGGATTTTTGTGTCGTTAAGAGACATTTAGGGGTCACTCCGTCATCGAACCAACATGACCCCAAATCTGACCACCAAATTCTCCCGATGCAGAGGGAAATCTAAAAATGCATCGGGAAGATTTTTCGCGCTAACTTATTGAATCTAAATCACATAAAGATTCGCAAAGAGGCATGAAAACAAAAATTTGGCTCCTCTGACTGGACTCGAACCAGTGACATACGGATTAAC
>NZ_JAIWJZ010000089.1:0-31795 GCF_020216105.1 Enterobacter sp. K16B | reverse complement strand
CGCCCCGGCCTTACGGAAACGCTTCGGCGATTTACAGCCGGACCAGGGTATCGCTGTAACTCATTAATTTTACTGAAGCAACGTCCATCGCTTCAGATAAAAAATTACTGGGGATTCCCCAGCCCTGTGTGAGAGGGCCGGGTGAGGGCACCAGAGCGCACCTAACCCTTGATCGGTGAATTCCGGCGCTTGCGCGGGGGATGGAAATGCCGCCAGTGTGGATCCTGCGCGGCTGCCAGCAGTTCGTGGTCGCCGCGGGTGTCTCCCCAGGCGCGCAGGTGATAGGCGTTCAAATCGCCGTACACTTTTTCCAGCCTGGCCACTTTCTGAGCGCAGCGGCAGTTATGGCCGGTAATGCGCCCCGTCAGCTTACCGTCTTTCACTTCCAACTGGGTACCAATCAGCTTAATGCCCAGTTTGTCGGCCCAGGGCTGGAGCACCAGCGCCGGCGACGCGGAACAGATGGTCACCTCCGCACCGGAATTCACCTCAGCCGCAACCGCCAGAACCCCTTCGGGGCGCATCAGCTTGTCCCAGTATTTTTCGCAAAACGCTTCCGCCTGCTGGCGTAACCAGTGTTCATCCACGCCCGTCAGGAACGTTTTAATCAGCACTTCTTTTAGCTCATCGCGCGTCAGCTTACGGCGCACGCAGTGGAGCGTAGGCAGCGCCATACGCACCAGGCGGCCTGCGAAGTAACGTTTCCCGAAGGCAAACCGCAGGAAAGGGATAAAGCTGTCGTGGTGCGTTAATGTCCCGTCAAAGTCAAAGACAGAGAGCACGCTGGATTTCGCCACCGTCTCGTCGGCAATCATATTGGTCATAAATACGTCTTAGCTGAAATACACATTCTTCGGATCAGTTTACCTGCTTTACCCTGGGAGTCCTTAGATCACCACCATTTTTTTCTCGATCTTGCGAACTGAAAGTGAGTCCAATTTTGGTCTCGATAAGCGTTGGTGAAAAAGTGAGCTGCCTATATTATCGCCACATCACGATTTTTAGGGGGACCCTTGGCCTCCGCAGGTAAGGAAAAATTCACTCACATACGCTCTCTGATATGACCTTAAGATCGCTTATTTCAATACTCTCGTTAAGTTTTGCCTCGTTTTCCGCCTTCAGTTTTCAACTGCCGGCATCAATGCTATCGATGAACAACGAGCTTGCGGCAGCGCCTGCGAAATCGGCGCTGCTTCACCCGGAAACGGGTCCGCTGCGCTCACGTATTCTCGATCAATACCAGAAGTGGAAAGGCACGCAGTATCAGTGGGGCGGCACCACGCATCGCGGGGTGGATTGCTCCGCGCTGATGCAGCATCTGTTCAGCGATGCCGTACATCTCGACCTGCCGCGCACCACAGGTGAGCAGATCCATCGCGGCGTGCAGGTGGCGCAATACCGCCTTCAGGTCGGGGATCTGGTGTTCTTCCAGACCGGCCCGAACCGTAAGCACGTCGGCGTATACATTGGCGACAGCCAGTTTATTCATGCCTCAAGCAGCCAGGGCGTGACGGTATCCACCCTGAACGACAGCTACTGGCAAGCGCACTATATTACTGCCCGCCGGGTTGCAGGCAGTGCGGCCTGACCGGCTCAGATAATGTCATCCACGACGCCACCGTCGACGCGCAACGCCGCGCCCGAGGTGGCGGAGGCCTGAGGCGAACAGACATAAATCACCATGTTGGCGACCTCTTCAACCGTGGCTGCGCGCTGGATCACCGAGCTGGGGCGGTTGGCCATCACAAACTCTTTTGCCAACTGCTCCAGCGATTTTCCGGTTTTCTCGATCTCGTCTTTCATCATCTCCGCGAAACCGTCCGACATCGTCGGGCCCGGCAAGACGCTGTTGACCGTCACACCGCTGCCCGCCACGAACTTCGCCAGTCCGCGCGCCAGCGAGAGTTGCGCCGTTTTGGTCACACCGTAGTGGATCATGTCCGCCGGAATATTGCAGGCCGACTCGGAGGAGATAAACACCACCCGTCCCCAGCCTTTCTGCACCATACCGGGAAGCAGAGCGCGGGAGAGGCGCACGCCGGACATCACGTTGGTCTGCCAGTAACGCTCCCAGGTGTCATCGTCGGTGGCATAGAAATCCTGCGGGCCGTAAATCCCGGCGTTATTGACCAGAATGTCGACATTGCTCGCCACCTTCAGCAGCGACTCCACCCCTTCATGTGAACCGAGATCGGCGATCGCGGCACGCACCTGCACGCCAGGCACCACCTGCTGTAGCTGTTGAATACCCTTGTTCACCGAGTCGGTGCTGCGCCCATTGACGATCACTTCCGCGCCGCTTTCAGCCAGCCCTCTGGCAATGGCGAAACCAATTCCGCCCGTTGAGGCGGTCACCAGCGCCACTTTTCCCGTCAGGTCGATCTTCATCATCAGGCTCCTTATCGTTTTAACGTTCGGACCTTAAAGCGTAGCAGGTGATAATGACGGCTCCTGGCTAAAAAGGCGCAACAGCGTCTCGACCTGCTCATCAAGCGGGGCGAGGGAGCGCTTAACGATCAGGTGCAGCGGCGTGGCCCGGCGCACGCCGTGACTGAGCGGTAGCAGCTTCAGCACCCCTTGCTCGAGTTGAGCCTGTATGCGCTCCTCCGGCAGCCAGCCGTAACCCACCTGCGACATCACCGCCTCAATGGCGGCGTCAATGGTGGAGAAGGTCCAGGAGCCTCCGGCCGTGCGTGCCGAAGACTGGTTATCCGCAATCTGGATGAGCGGCCACGGGCGGAGCATCTCATCGCTAAGCGGTGCGTCGAGCGTAAAGAGGGGATGCTGGTGATGCGCCACGGCAACAAAGTCGATGTTCATCAGCCATTCGCCCAGCCCGGTAATATCCTGGCGGCGGGTGAGCACCATCACATCGGCTTCATCGTTAATGGCCTCGGCGCGGGTGTTTTCCAGCACTTCGGTGAGGCGCACCTGCGTTTGCGGGTACTGTTGCTGGAACTGACGCAGGATGGCGAACAGACGACGGCGGGGGAAGATATTATCCACCACCAGATCCAGCCGCGTGCGCATGCCGTTGCGCAGGGTCGCCGCGCGGGTTTCAACATACGCGAAGGCTTTTAATAGCGGTTTGACCTGGTTGAGAAGCAGTTCCCCGGCGGGAGTCAACACCGCCCGGCGGCCCTCCTGAACCAGAAGCGCCACTCCCAGCCGTTCCTGCAAAAGCGACAGGTTATAGCTGACGGAAGACTGGCTGCGGTGAGTCTCTTCTGCGGCTCTGGCAAAGCTGCCCGCTTCAACCACTTTCGCCAGTAAAGACCATTGCTCAAGGGTCGTCTTGTGCATAATCAATCTAAAATTTGGATGAATTTGATTCAAACATAGCGTTATTTATTCATTTTTTGAAGGGGTACGATCGTCTCATCAAAACAAAGGAGACATCTTATGAACACCTTCGACAAACATGATTTAAGCGGCTTCGTCGGCAAACATCTGGTTTATACCTACGATAATGGCTGGAACTACGAGATTTATATCAAAAATGACACGACCATCGACTACCGTATTCACAGCGGTCTGGTAGGGAATCGTTGGGTAAAAGATCAGCGGGTGTATATCGCTCGCGTGGGTGAGAGCATCTGCAAAATCTCATGGACCGAGCCAACCGGCACCGACGTCAGCCTGATCGTGAACCTGGGCGATAAACTGTTCCATGGCACCATCTTCTTCCCGCGCTGGGTCATGAACAACCCGGAAAAAACCGTCTGCTTCCAGAACGATCATATTCCGCTGATGAACAGCTATCGCGATGCTGGCCCTGCGTATCCAACGGAAGTGATTGATGAATTTGCCACTATTACCTTTGTGCGCGACTGCGGTGCTAACGATGACAGCGTTATTGCGTGTGCGGCCAGCGAGTTACCAGAAAACTTTCCAGATAACTTAAAATAAGCGCGACAATTAACTAAAAAGAAAAGTTCCCGGCTATTCCCTATTATTTTGGAAAAACCGGGAATTTTTTTGTTTGTTGAGGTTTGGTTTAAACGTTACATTTTGAAAAGGTTGAATACGATCACAAAATAAATAATTCATAAAAGTGCAATCTGTTGATTATAAACTGATTTTCATGTTGTTTATTTCGGTTTAAATACTCGTCTTAATTTTTCCCTAAGAAATGAGCGCTACCTTGATATGAGTTTATGGTTCGTTGAAATAAACGAACTGGCAAATGGTTAATATCAAAAGCATGCCATTCTTATTGCAAGGAATTTAATGATGAGTGATTTTTTGCCTTTTTCCCGCCCGTCTATGGGCAATGAGGAATTAGCGGCATTGCAGGAGGTATTAGCCTCCGGCTGGATCACGACCGGGCCGAAAAATCAGGCGCTGGAAGAGGCATTTTGCCAGCTTACCGGCAATCAGCACGCGATTGCGGTCTGTTCAGCCACTGCAGGAATGCACGTCACGCTGATGGCGCTGAATATTGGCCCGGGCGATGAAGTCATTACCCCCTCCCAGACCTGGGTCTCCACGCTGAATATGATCGTTTTGCTGGGCGCCACGCCGGTGATGATTGACGTGGATAAAGAGACGTTGATGGTGACGCCCGACGCCGTTGAAGCGGCTATTACCCCGCGTACTAAAGCCATTATTCCCGTGCATTATGCCGGCGCGCCCTGTGATATCGACGCTATTCACGCCATCGGTGAACGTCACGGTATTCCGGTGATTGAAGACGCGGCCCATGCCGCCGGAACGTACTACAAAAACCGTCATGTCGGCTGGAAAGGAACGGCGATTTTCTCCTTCCACGCCATTAAAAATATGACCTGTGCAGAAGGCGGCTTAGTCGTTACGGATAATGCCGGGCTTGCGGCGCGGATCCGCAGCCTGAAATTCCATGGCCTGGGGGTGGATGCCTATGACCGCCAGACGCACGGCCGTGCGCCGCAGGCGGAGGTGATCGCGCCGGGCTACAAATACAACCTCGCGGATATCAATGCCGCGCTGGCCCTGGTGCAGCTGGGCAAGCTGAAAGAGGCCAACCAACGCCGCCAGGCGATCGCTGAACGCTACCTGCGCGAGCTCGCCGATACGCCGTTCCAGCCGTTGACTATCCCGTCATGGCCGCACGTTCACGCCTGGCATCTGTTTATTATTCGCGTGGATGAAGCGCGCTGCGGGATCTCCCGCGACAGCCTGATGACCGCGCTGAAAGAGAAGGGCATCGGCACCGGCCTCCATTTCCGCGCGGCACACACGCAAAAATACTACCGCGAGCGTTTTCCTGATGTATCGCTCCCGAATTCTGAATGGAATAGCGCGCGTATTTGTTCTCTCCCACTTTTCCCGGACATGACTCATGACGACACAACCCGCGTCATTACCGCGCTCCATCAGCTTGCAGGACATTGATATGTTCAGTGCACCGCCCGTACAAAAAGTTTCCGTGGTTATCCCGGTTTATAACGAGCAGGAGAGCCTGCCTGAACTGATTCGCCGCACCACGGCTGCCTGCGACACGATGGGCAAAGCCTACGAAATTCTGCTGGTGGATGACGGCAGTAGCGACAATTCCGCGCTGATGATGACCGAAGCCGCGCAGGCTGAAGGCAGCCATATCGTTGCGGTGCTGCTCAACCGTAACTACGGCCAGCACTCGGCGATTATGGCGGGGTTTAGCCACGTTACGGGCGATCTGGTCATCACCCTGGATGCGGACCTGCAAAATCCGCCGGAAGAGATCCCGCGTCTGGTGGCCAAAGCCGATGAAGGCTTTGATGTGGTCGGCACGGTACGGCAAAACCGTCAGGACAGCCTGTTCCGCAAGCTGGCCTCACGCACCATTAACCGTCTTATCCAGCGCACCACCGGTAAAGCGATGGGCGATTACGGCTGTATGCTGCGCGCTTACCGCCGCCATATCGTCGACGCCATGCTGCACTGCCATGAACGCAGCACCTTTATTCCGATCCTCGCCAACACCTTTGCCCGTAAGGCGACGGAGATCCCGGTTCTGCACGCCGAGCGCGAGCACGGGGAGTCGAAGTACAGCTTTATGCGTCTCATCAACCTGATGTACGACCTCATCACCTGCCTGACCACCACGCCGCTGCGCCTGCTGAGCGTTTTCGGCAGCATTATCGCCGTCGCCGGATTTGCGCTGTCCGTTCTGCTGGTTGTCCTGCGCCTGGTCTTTGGTCCGCAGTGGGCGGCGGAAGGGGTCTTCATGCTCTTTGCCGTGCTGTTTATGTTCATCGGCGCCCAGTTTGTCGGGATGGGGCTGCTCGGTGAGTACATTGGCCGTATCTATAACGATGTTCGCGCGCGTCCGCGCTACTTTATCCAACGTGTTGTCCGTCAGGAACACAAAGCATCTCAAGAGGAAAACCACCCATGAAAGCTGTTGTCTTTGCCTATCACGATATGGGGTGCACGGGCACGCAGGCCCTGCTGGACGCGGGCTATGATATTGCTGCAATTTTTACCCATCCGGACAATGCCGGAGAGAATACCTTTTTCGGCTCTGTGGCGCGTATCGCCGCCGAGCATGGGATCCCGGTTTATGCGCCGGACGACGTTAACCACCCGCTGTGGGTGGAGCGCATCCGCGCGCTCGCCCCGGATATGATCTTCTCGTTCTACTACCGCAATCTGCTCTGCGATGAGATCTTAGGCCTGGCCGCAAAAGGGGCCTTTAATCTTCACGGCTCTCTGCTGCCTGCCTACCGTGGCCGCGCCCCACTGAACTGGGTGCTGGTGAACGGTGAGACGGAAACCGGCGTGACGCTGCACCGCATGGTGCGCCGTGCGGATGCGGGCGCCATCGTGGCTCAGCAGAAAGTCGCTATCGACGCTGACGACACCGCGCTGCAGCTGCATCACAAGCTGAATGCGACGGCGCAGACGCTGCTGCGTGATGTGCTGCCGACCATCCTGAACGGCACCTTCAGCGAGACCGCGCAGGATGAGAGCAAGGCAAGCTGCTTTGGCCGCCGTACGCCGGAAGATGGCCGTCTGGACTGGAGCAAGCCTGCCCGCCAGCTGCACAACCTGGTGCGCGCCGTGACCGACCCGTGGCCGGGCGCATACAGCTTTGCGGGCGTCAGCAAGTTTATCGTCTGGAAATCTCGCGTGCGTGACGACATTCCGGCCGCCAGACCGGGCACCGTTGTCTCCGTCTCCCCGCTGATTGTGAGCTGTGGTGAGCAGGCGCTGGAGATCGTCACCGGGCAAACCGACAACGGCCTGTACGTGCAGGGCACCCAGCTGGCGCAGTCTCTGGGGCTGGTGGCCGGGGCACTGATCACCAGCGCACCGGTGGTGGCTCTCAAACGCCGCACCCGCGTGCTGATCCTCGGCGTGAACGGCTTTATCGGTAACCACCTGACCGAACGCCTGCTCAAAGATGATAACTATGAAATTTATGGCCTGGATATTGGCGCGGATGCCATCAGCCGGTTCCTCAATAACCCGCGTTTCCACTTTGTGGAAGGGGACATCAGCATCCACTCTGAGTGGATCGAGTACCACATTAAAAAATGTGACGTGGTGCTGCCGCTGGTCGCCATTGCCACGCCAATCGAGTACACCCGTAACCCGCTGCGCGTGTTCGAGCTGGATTTCGAAGAGAACCTGAAGATCATCCGCGACTGCGTGAAATACGACAAGCGCATCATCTTCCCGTCCACCTCTGAAGTGTACGGCATGTGCACCGATAAGAACTTCGATGAAGACACCTCTAACCTGGTGGTCGGGCCGATCAACAAACAGCGCTGGATTTACTCTGTCTCTAAACAGCTGCTGGACCGCGTGATTTGGGCCTACGGCGAGAAAGAGGGGCTGCGCTTTACCCTGTTCCGTCCGTTTAACTGGATGGGCCCCCGTCTGGATAACCTGAACGCGGCGCGTATCGGTAGCTCCCGCGCGATCACCCAGCTGATCCTGAACCTGGTGGAAGGCTCACCTATTAAGCTTATCGAAGGCGGTAAACAGAAACGCTGCTTTACGGATATCAGCGACGGGATCGAAGCCCTGTTCCGCATCATCGAAAACAAAGATAACCGCTGCAATGGTGAAATCATCAACATCGGCAACCCGGATAACGAAGCGAGCATTCGCGAGCTGGCCGAAATGCTGCTGGCAAGCTTTGAGCGCCATCCACTGCGCGATAAATTCCCGCCGTTTGCCGGTTTCCGCGAAGTGGAAAGCAGCAGCTACTATGGCAAAGGCTACCAGGATGTCGAGCACCGTAAGCCCAGCATTCGCAATGCGAAGCGCTGCCTGAACTGGACGCCGACGGTGAAGATGGAGCAGACCATCGATGAAACGCTCGATTTCTTCCTGCGCACCGTGGAGCTCTCGGAACAGGCCTCATGAAAAAAGTCGGTTTACGCATTGATGTCGACACCTTCAGGGGGACGCGTGACGGCGTCCCCAAACTGCTGGAACTGCTGGGCAGGCACGGTGTGCGTTCCAGCATTTTCTTCAGCGTGGGGCCTGACAACATGGGACGCCATTTATGGCGTCTGGTTAAACCGGCGTTTCTGTTCAAAATGGTGCGCTCGCGCGCCGCATCCCTCTACGGCTGGGATATTTTGCTGGCTGGCACAGCCTGGCCCGGCAGGCGCATCGGCGCGGGTAATGAAGCGGTGATCCGTGAGGCGGCGCAGCACCATGAAGTGGGCCTGCACGCCTGGGATCACCATGCCTGGCAAGCCTGGGCGGGCGTCTGGGACATCCCGCGCCTGACCCGCGAAGTCGAGCGCGGGATGCTGGAGCTGGAGGCGATTACCGGTCAGCCGGTGCGCTGCTCCGCTGTGGCAGGCTGGCGCGCGGATCAGCGTGTGGTGAAAGCCAAAGAGCCCTTCGCGTTTCGCTACAACAGCGACTGCCGCGGAACCGGACCCTTTTTGCCACTGTTGGGCGAAAATCGCTACGGTACGGTGCAAATTCCCGTCACGCTTCCCACCTGGGATGAAGTGGTGGGGCGCGAGGTGACCGCCGACGGGTTCAACCGCTATATTCTGGACTGCATCCATCGCGACGCCGGTACGCCGGTGTATACCATCCATGCCGAAGTGGAAGGGATTGCCTTCCAGCAGGATTTCGATGCGCTGCTGACCCTGGCCGCGCAGGAGGGGATCACCTTCTGCCCGTTAAGCGAGTTGCTGCCTGACGATCTCAGCACCCTGCCCGTGGGCAAAGTTGTCCGTAATGAACTGGCTGGCCGGGAAGGCTGGCTTGGCTTTCAACAAACCGTGAGTTCGGTCCCATGAAAACAGCCCGTTATGGCTTAGCGCTTCTCGCACTGTTTATCGTTTACTACCTCATCCCGGTCGATATCCGCCTGCTGTGGCAGCCTGATGAAACGCGCTATGCGGAAATCAGCCGCGAAATGCTGGCCTCCGGTGACTGGGTGGTCCCCCATTTTCTGGGGCTGCGTTACTTTGAAAAACCGATTGCTGGCTACTGGATCAACAGTCTCGGGCAAGTATTGTTCGGGCACTCGAACCTTGCCGTGCGCGCGGGGGCGATCTTCTCCACCGGACTGACGGCGCTGCTGGTTATCTGGATGGCCTGGCGTCTCTGGCAGGATAAGCGAACAGCTCTTTTCTCCGGCCTTATTTTCCTGACCCTGTTCCTTGTCTATGGCATTGGTACGTATGCGGTGCTGGATCCCATTATCACCCTGTGGCTGGTGGCGGCGATGTGCAGCTTCTGGCTGGCCTCACAGGCCCAAACCGTGGCCGGAAAAGCCGGTGGCTATGTGCTGCTTGGGCTGGCGTGCGGGATGGGGGTGATGACCAAAGGCTTCCTGGCGCTGGCGGTACCGGTGATTGGCGTGCTGCCGTGGATGATAGCGCAGAAGCGCTGGAAAGAGGTGCTGATATTTGGCTGGCTCGCGATCCTGAGCTGCGTGCTGATTGTTCTGCCTTGGGCGCTGGCCATTGCGCAGCGTGAGCCTGATTTCTGGCGTTACTTCTTCTGGGTGGAGCATATTCAGCGTTTTGCTCAGAGCGACGCGCAGCACAAAGCGCCGTTCTGGTATTACCTGCCGTTCCTGATTGCGGGCAGCCTGCCGTGGCTGGCGCTACTGCCCGGCGCGTTTCGTTTCGGCTGGCATGACAGACAAAACGCGGGCGGCGGGTTCTATCTGCTGGGTTGGGTGGTGATGCCGCTGCTGTTCTTCAGCATTGCCAAAGGCAAGCTGCCGACCTACATCCTGCCCTGTTTTGCCCCGCTGGCGATCCTGATGGCGCGCTATGCCTGCCTCGCGGCGGAAAAAGGTGCCAGAGCGCTGCGCATTAACGGCGGGATTAACCTGGCGTTTGGCGTCATCGGCGTGGCGGCGGCGCTGGTGGTCTCGCCGTGGGGGCTGGCTAAGCATCCTGTCTGGACATCCGTTGAGCTGTATAAAGTCTTCTGTGCGGTGGTGGCGTTCCTCATCTGGGCCGCGGTAGGCTGGTTTACCTTCCGGCAGAGCCCGCAGCGCTGGTGGCTGGCTGCCTTGTGTCCTGCGGGACTGGCGTTGCTGATTGGTTTTGCCATTCCTAACCTGGTGGTGGATTCCAAACAGCCGCAGTCGCTGGTCGATACCGTGCGCGAGCCGCTGCAGAACAGCCGGTTTGTGCTGGCCAACAATGTTGGCGTGGCCGCCGGCCTGGCGTGGGAGCTGAAACGTAATGACATCACCCTGTTTGGTCAGAGTGGCGAGCTGCGCTACGGGCTGGATTATCCCGATGTTAACGATCGTTTTGTCGGCAAAGATGACTTCGCGCAGTGGCTGGCGGCGCATCGTCAGCAGGGACGCGTATCGCTGGTTATCCTGCTGTCAAAACGCGATGACCTTGCCCGGGCGAATCTGCCCGAGCCTGACAGCCTCTATATCCAGGGCCGTCTGGCCTACCTGCAGTATCTGCCGAAATGATGATCTGGATCTGGCTGATACTGGCAAGCGTGCTCAGCTGTGCGGGGCAGTTGTGTCAGAAGCAAGCCACCCGTCCGGCGAAAGCCGGGCGGCGTGGGGCGCATATCGCGCTGTGGCTTGGTCTGGCAATGCTGATGCTGGGCTGCGGGATGCTGGTCTGGCTGGTGGTGCTGCAACGCCTGCCCGTCGGCATTGCCTACCCGATGCTGAGTCTCAATTTTGTCTGGGTGACGCTGGCGGCGAAGGTTGTCTGGCGTGAGCACGTCGCGTCACACCACTGGCTGGGGGTGGGGTTCATCATCATGGGGATTATTATCCTGGGAGGGAGCCTGTGAAAGGGGCGTTGTGGGCGTTATGCAGCGTGCTGTTAGTCAGCGCCGCGCAGCTGCTGCTGCGAAGCGCCATGCAGGCGCTTCCCTCTGTAGGCGAGGCGTTCGCATTTCTCCAGGCCCTCTGGCATTTCTCGTCCGGTACCGGTGCGCTGCTGCTGGGGTTAACGGGGTATGTCGCCTCTATGGGCTGCTGGTATCTGGCGCTGCACCGTATGGCGCTCAGCAAAGCGTATGCCTTGCTGAGCCTCAGCTATATCCTGGTGTGGGGCGCGGCGATCCTGTTGCCCGGCTGGGACGAACATTTTTCCTGGCGTGGGCTGGCGGGTGTCGGGTTGATTATACTGGGCGTGCTGGTGATATTTCGGCCAGCGCGTCGTGGATCAAACCGGCCCTGAGCTCAAAGGGCGTTGCGGTGCAGACCGCGAGACTGAGCGAGTCCACCCGGCAGTGGCTCACCGAGTGGAACGCGCTGGCGGTACTGTCAATGCTGACCATTTGCCAGGCGTGACCGCCGCGCTGTTTAACAATCGCTTCTTTTCGCGTCCAGATGCGCCAGAATGCCGTAAGCTGGCTCGCTGGCGTCTCCTTTTCCAGTTCATCGTGCTCGGCGTTACTGAAGAGGGCATTGGCGAGCGTGCGCCAGTTGTCCTGCGGGCGAATATGTTCCAGCGAACATCCCACGCTGCCTTCATCGCTGATAATTAACGCAATATCGTCCTGAGAGTGGCTAAAGCTGAACCACAGCGGGTAGTCGTCCGCAAAAAGGGGCTTCCCCTGTTCGTTGTGGATAATCTCCGGGAGCGGCTTCGGAGCCAGCAGACGCGAAAGCAGCCCGCGACCCGCCAGCCAGCGCGCGCGCCGGGCGCCTTCGGGCGCGTGTTCACAGAGTGCTTCAGCCCAGCGATCGGTGCTCAGCGAAGAGATCTTTCCCAGAAAAACCTGGTACATATAACGTCTGGCCTTCAGTCAAAACAGAGAGAGCCGCAAAGTTGCGCGGCGAAACCATTACTATAATCCATTGACCCCAGGAATGGCTAACCAGACGAGAGCGCTTACCCGGGCAACCGGCTTTTCGGTCGTCCCGGCCCAAGCAGAATGGCCAGCTTGCTGCCGCCTTTGGTGGTCTCCATCCAGATCTTACACACGCTGGTGAGCGGGACTGACAGCAGCATCCCGACCGGACCCAGCAGCCATCCCCAAATCAGTAAAGATAAGAACACCACCAGCGTCGACATTCCCAGCCGGTGGCCCATCATGCGCGGCTCAAGAATATTCCCCAGCACCATGTGCACCACGAGGAACAGCGCCCCCACCAGCATGCACTCGTAGAAGCCATTAAACAGAAACGCCTGAATCATCGGCGGTACGGCAGAGAGCACCGCGCCAATATTGGGCACGTAGTTGAGCAGAAAGGCCAGCACGCCCCACATCAGCGCGAACTGCACGTCCATCAGCATCAGCCCCAGCCAGACAATGATCCCGGTCCATACGCTCAGCAGCGTTTTCAGCGCCAGATATTTGGAGACGCCCTTCAGCGCCCGGTGTAAGCCGGCAATGTGGATCTGGGGATTATTCAGCGCAAAGCGCAGCTTATAGGGGACGTGGCGCACTTCGAACAGCATAAACACCACCGTCATGACCAGCAGCAGAATGCTGGCCATCGCCCCGGAGAGACCCGTCATCAACGTGGTGGCGTAGGTCATGACTTTCTCTGAATCCATCCTGCGCAGCATCCGTTCGGGTGAGATATGCAGATTAAGAAAGGGGACCATCTCCTGCAGCGCCACGATCTTCCGCGTCAGCTCTTTGTTGTACTGCGGCAGCATCGTGGAGAACTCGCTCAGGGAGGCCGCCAGCACGCCGAAAAGCGCCGTCAGGGCAATCAGCATCACAATAACCACGATGGTAATAGCCACCGGGCGGCTGACGCCCCGGCGTAAAAACCAGGTCACCAGCGGGTTAAGCACGATGGCAAAAAAGAGCGCCAGCAGGAGCTGGACAATAATGTCAGCGGCGGCATGGATACCCGCAAGGATAACCACCAGACAGGCGAGTTTTAATAAGATATGGAGTCCAGCTTTGTCGGACGGATTAGGGGTCATGCGTGTTCCTTTATGTGGTTGCCCGTTAAGTGTAGTGCGCGGGATCCGCCTCGTCTGGCACCGTTAATCTGAAAAGTCGCTGCTGATTTTCTGTTGGCGTCGTGGTAATAGTGAAACACTGTTGCAAAATTCCAGGTAAAACCCCATGCCCGAACCTGCCGCTGAACCGGCGCTAAGCGGACTGCGCCTCAATCTGCGCATCGTGTCCGTCGTGATTTTCAACTTTGCCAGCTATTTGACCATCGGCCTGCCGCTGGCGATCTTGCCGGGCTATGTCCATGACGTTATGGGCTTCAGTGCCTTCTGGGCGGGGCTGGTGATTAGCCTGCAGTATTTCGCCACGCTCCTGAGCCGCCCGCATGCCGGACGCTACGCGGACCTGTTCGGTCCAAAAAGCATCGTGGTTGTCGGGTTGTGCGGCTGTTTCCTGAGTGGGCTGAGCTACCTGCTGGCTGCCACAACCAGCCACTGGCCGCTGGTCAGTCTGGTGTTGCTCTGCCTGGGCCGCGTCATCCTCGGCATTGGGCAAAGCCTGGCGGGAACCGGGTCAACGCTGTGGGGCGTGGGGGTGGTCGGTGCGCCGCACATTGGACGGGTGATCTCCTGGAACGGCATTGTCACCTACGGCGCAATGGCGTTGGGCGCCCCGCTTGGGGTGATGTGTTATGCGTATGGCGGTCTCTACGGGCTGGCGGGCACCATCATGCTGGTCGCGCTGGTGGCGATCCTCTTTGCCCTGCCGCGCCCGAAAGTCAAAGCCAGCAAAGGTAAACCACTGCCGTTCCGGGCAGTGCTCGGACGGGTCTGGCCATACGGGATGGCGCTGGCGCTGGCGACCACCGGCTTCGGGGTCATCGCCACCTTCATTACCCTGTTTTACGATGCCAAAGGCTGGGACGGCGCCGCCTTTGCGTTAACCCTGTTCAGCTGTGCGTTTGTGGGCGCGCGGTTACTTTTCCCTAACGGTATCAACCGTCTGGGCGGGCTGAACGTGGCGATGATCTGCTTTGTGGTGGAGATGGTTGGCCTGCTGTTGACCGGCATAGCCATGGCACCATGGGTCGCGAAAGTGGGCGTCTTCCTTGCGGGGGCGGGCTTTTCACTGGTCTTCCCGGCACTGGGTGTGGTGGCAGTTAAAGCCGTGCCGCCGCAGAATCAGGGGGCGGCGCTGGCGACCTATACGGTATTTATGGATATGTCATTAGGCATTACCGGCCCGCTGGCGGGTCTGGTGATGGCCTGGGCAGGCGTACCGGTTATCTATCTGGCCGCGGCGGGTCTGGTGGTGATTGCCTTGATGCTGACATGGCGGCTAAAAAAATGGCCCCCGGTGCAGGCACCGGAGGCCACGTCATCATCGTGAAGCGTTACTGGATCACGATGGTGTTAATGATGTTTTCCGCAGCCGTTTGCGCTTTCTGCTGATCTTCCGCTGGCAGGGTGATCTGCAGGGTCAGCAGTTTGTTATCGACCTTGCCCAGCACAACAGAAGAGTAAGCGGTCTGGCCTTTTGCAGAGATGATGCTGTCCAGCTGCTGCAGCGTGTGGCCTTTCAGTTCGATGGACTTGTTGGTGACCACCTGCAGCTGCGGATCGCGGCTGCGCTGCTGATCTTCCAGGCGTTTGGACAGGACGGCCAGGTCTTCGCTGGTGTTATCGCCCACAATCACAATGACCGCTTTCTGACCGGTTGCGTCGGAGTAAACGTGCATATTGTTCGCCTGCGTACCCAGCTTGCCGCTCTGGTCAGTCATATCGGCTGGCAGAGAGAAACTGAGTTTGCCATCCATCAGATTCACCGGCTGACCGGTTGCGTTGCTCTCAGCGGATGCACCCTGAGCAGGCGTTTTCGTGTCGCTGTTATCACAGGCTGCAAGACCCACAACCAGCAGGCCAATCCCGACATATTTAACCAGATTGCGCATTGACTTCTTCCTTTCGATAAACGGCCATAACGGCTCATTCGCTCATCTTATCACAACTGATAAAGCGAACCTTTAACCAGCCTGTAATGCTGTGATTTCAGATTTATCTGCCAGCCTTTTCAGCAGCATATTCAACAGGACGCCGTACATGGGCAGGAAGAAGACAATGCTGATGAGCACCTTGAAGCAGTAGTCCACCAGGGCGATCTCCATCCAGTGTTCGGCCATAAACGCATCCGGACTGTGCCAGAAGGCGATGAAGAAGAACGCCAGCGTATCGCTGACGTTGCCGAACAGCGTCGAGGCGGTGGGGGCCATCCACCAGCGATGATTCTGACGCAGGCGATTAAACACATGCACGTCGAGGATCTGCCCCAGCGCATAAGCCATAAAGCTTGCGGTGGCGATACGGGCGACAAACAGGTTGAAGTGGGTCAACGCCTCAAAGCCCTGCCAGCTTCCCATATAGAACAGGGAGGAAATCACGTACGAGATGAACAGCGCCGGAAGCATGACGGCAAAAATAATGCGTCGGGCCAGCGGTGCGCCAAAGATACGTACGGTTAAATCCGTGGCGAGGAAAATAAACGGAAAACTGAACGCGCCCCAGGTGGTGTGAAAACCAAAAATGGCGATCGGGAGCTGCACCAGATAGTTGCTGGAGGTGATCACCAGCAAATGGAAAAGCGAAAGCCAGAACAACGCTTTTACGCGCTGTGATTCAGAAAACTGCGTCATATTGTGACCTTTTTATACGTTGGGGTGAGGGAACCCAATAAAAACCGCAGAATGATACTGCTTTGGCAGGACATTGCAATGGTTAGTTTTTACGCAATCGTTAACCTGGTTTGCATTGACTGCCACGGGGCGTAAACTACAGCCGTTTTTACCTGACCGAGAAGATCATGACCGACCTGTTTTCCAGCCCAGACCACACCCTTGACGCCCAGGGCCTTCGCTGCCCGGAACCGGTAATGATGGTACGTAAAACCGTGCGCAACATGCAGACCGGGGAAACGCTGCTGATCATCGCCGACGATCCGGCAACGACCCGCGATATCCCCGGGTTTTGTACTTTTATGGAGCATGAGCTGGTGGCACAGCAGACTGAGGCGCTACCGTACCGGTATTTGATTCGTAAGGGTTAAGTGGGCTGCCCTCTGCGGCCTGATGCCCTCACCCCGGCCCTCTCCCATGGGGAGAGGGAGAACGTCATCCTTTCATCCACGTCCGGATCCCGTCCAGGAACATCTGCGTTGCCATCATCACCAGAATCAACCCCATCAGACGCTCCAGCGCATTCACCCCTTTCTCGCCCAGCAGGCGCAGGAACAGCGACGACTGGAGCAGGATAATAAATGTCCCGCCCCAGGCGATCAGTAAAGCAATCACCAGATGGCTCATCTGATTGGGATACTGATGCGACAGCAGCATCAGCGTGGCCAGAATGGTCGGTCCGGCAACGAGGGGGATCGCCAGCGGCACAATAAACGGCTCTTCACCGGCGGGCAGGCCGCTGCTGCTGCCTTCCGCGCTCGGGAAAATCATCTTAATGGCAATCAGGAACAGAATAATCCCGCCGGAAATCGAAACGGTTTCGGCGCGCAGGTTCAGGAACGCGAGGATCTTTTCACCGGCAAACAGGAAGATAAACATCACCAGCAGGGCGATGAGCAGCTCGCGGATCATGATCGCCCGGCGGCGCTTCGGCTCGGTATGCTTTAGCACCGACATGAAGATCGGCAGGTTTCCCAGCGGATCCATTATCAGGATCAATAAAACCGCGGCGGAAATGATTTCACTCATGTAAATTATCCCTGAAACTCTCTATGGTTATTATGATGATTAGCTCTTTTTCTGATAGCCGGGCAATCATCGATTAATTTCGCTTGCGACTTTGGCAGCATTTTGTAATGTGAAGCATATCCCAGTTCAATACTGGCTTGCACAATCAGCACACACCCCTTGCAGGAAAAAAATGCTATGAAAAACGTTGGTTTTATCGGCTGGCGCGGTATGGTCGGCTCTGTACTCATGCAACGCATGGTTGAAGAGCGCGATTTCGACGCCATCCGCCCGGTCTTCTTCTCCACTTCCCAGCTTGGCCAGGCTGCGCCGTCCTTTGGTGGTTCCACCGGTACGTTGCAGGATGCTTACGATCTGGAAGCGCTGAAGGCACTCGACATTATTGTGACGTGCCAGGGCGGCGATTATACCAACGAAATTTATCCGAAGCTGCGTGAAAGCGGCTGGCAGGGCTACTGGATTGACGCCGCCTCGTCGCTTCGCATGAAAGACGATGCCATTATCATCCTCGACCCGGTTAACCAGGACGTGATCACCGAGGGGCTGAACAAGGGCGTGAAAACCTTTGTCGGCGGTAACTGTACCGTCAGCCTGATGCTGATGTCCCTCGGCGGCCTGTTCGCGCAGGACCTGGTGGAGTGGGTCTCCGTGGCGACCTACCAGGCGGCGTCCGGCGGCGGCGCGCGTCATATGCGTGAGCTGCTGACCCAGATGGGCCAGCTGCATAACAGCGTCGCGACCGAGCTGGCCAACCCGGCGTCTGCGATCCTTGATATCGAGCGTAAAGTCACCCAGCTGACCCGCAGCGGCGAGCTGCCGGTGGATAACTTTGGCGTACCGCTGGCCGGTGGCCTGATCCCGTGGATCGACAAACAGCTGGATAACGGCCAGACCCGCGAAGAGTGGAAGGGCCAGGCCGAGACCAACAAAATCCTCAATACCGCGAACACCATTCCGGTTGACGGTCTGTGCGTGCGTATCGGCGCGCTGCGCTGCCACAGCCAGGCCTTCACCATTAAACTGAAAAAAGATGTGTCTATTCCGACCGTGGAAGAGCTGCTGGCCGCGCACAACCCGTGGGCGAAAGTGGTGCCAAACGATCGCGATATCACCATGCGTGAACTGACCCCAGCAGCCGTAACCGGCACGCTAACCACGCCGGTTGGCCGTCTGCGTAAGCTGAACATGGGGCCGGAGTATCTCTCCGCGTTCACCGTGGGTGACCAGCTGCTGTGGGGTGCCGCCGAGCCGCTGCGCCGCATGCTGCGCCAGCTGGCGTAATAATTTGTTAACTACCGGGGGTGATTTTCACCCCCTTTTTTTGCGTACTACAGGGAGTAAAACGCAGATGTCTTATTTTTTATCAGGAGTCATGTAGAGCGTTGGCTATGCTTTAAGGAAGAGTCATTTCTTACCTGAGGTTAGGACGGGCTGACAGGATGCTCGTTCAGGTCACATTAAAGTCGTCCCGGGCGCTAAAAAGGACGACATAAAAAAACAGGATGAATACCATGTCCGATCGTATTTCGAGAGACGTGATTAATGCGCTTATTGCGGGTCATTTTGCCGACCCCTTTTCTGTGCTAGGGATGCACCGTACTGAGGCCGGGCTTGAAGTCCGTGCGTTGTTACCGGATGCGACGGAAGTCTGGGTGATTGAACCCAAAACCGGCCGCAAGGTGGGTAATCTGGAATGCCTCGATTCGCGTGGCTTCTTCTCAGGCGTCATGCCTCGTCGTAAAAACCCCTTTCGTTACCAGCTCGCCGTCATCTGGCACGGCCAGCAAAACCTGATTGACGACCCCTATAGCTTTGGCCCGCTCTTAAAAGAGATGGATGCCTGGCTGCTGTCCGAAGGGACCCATCTGCGTCCTTATGAAACGCTGGGTGCCCATGCGGATACGATGGATGGGATCACCGGCACGCGGTTTGCCGTGTGGGCGCCCAATGCCCAGCGGGTCTCCGTGGTGGGGCAGTTCAACTACTGGGACGGGCGACGTCACCCGATGCGCCTGCGTCGGGAAACCGGCATCTGGGAGCTGTTTATCCCCGGGGCGCACAACGGGCAGCTCTATAAGTTCGAGATGATCGATGCCAACGGCAAGCTGCGCATTAAATCCGACCCTTACGCCTTTGAAGCGCAGATGCGCCCGGACACCGCCTCGCTGATCTGCGGCCTGCCGGAGAAAGTTGTGCAGACCGAGGAGCGCAAACAGGCCAACCGCTTCGATGCGCCGATCTCCGTCTATGAGGTGCATCTCGGCTCCTGGCGTCGCCACACGGATAACAACTTCTGGCTGAGCTACCGCGAGCTGGCGGACCAGCTGGTGCCGTACGCCAAATGGATGGGCTTTACCCACCTTGAGCTGCTGCCGGTTAACGAACACCCATTCGACGGCAGCTGGGGCTATCAGCCTACCGGGCTGTATGCGCCAACGCGCCGCTTCGGCACGCGTGATGATTTCCGCTATTTCATCGATGCCGCGCACGCCGCCGGGCTGAACGTCATCCTCGACTGGGTGCCGGGCCATTTCCCGGCGGACGATTTCGCGCTGGCCGAGTTTGACGGCACAAAGCTGTACGAGCACAGCGATCCGCGTGAAGGCTATCACCAGGACTGGAATACGCTGATCTATAACTACGGGCGTCGTGAAGTCGCGAACTACCTTGTCGGGAATGCGCTGTACTGGATCGAGCGCTTCGGCATTGACGCCCTGCGCGTGGATGCGGTGGCGTCGATGATCTACCGTGACTACAGCCGCAAAGAGGGCGAGTGGATCCCGAACGAATTTGGCGGCCGCGAAAACCTGGAAGCGATTGAGTTCCTGCGTAACACCAACCGCATTATTGGCGAGCAGGTTGAGGGCGCGGTGACGATGGCGGAAGAGTCGACCGACTTTGCCGGCGTCTCCCGTCCACCGTCAATGGGCGGTCTGGGCTTCTGGTACAAGTGGAACCTCGGCTGGATGCACGACACGCTCGACTACATGAAACTCGATCCGGTTTATCGTCAGTATCATCACGATAAATTGACGTTCGGGATGCTCTACAACTACACCGAAAACTTCATGCTGCCGCTGTCGCACGATGAGGTGGTTCACGGTAAGAAATCTATTCTCGACCGCATGCCGGGCGACGCGTGGCAGAAGTTTGCCAACCTGCGCGCCTACTACGGCTGGATGTTTGCCTTCCCGGGTAAAAAACTGCTGTTTATGGGCAATGAGTTTGCCCAGGGACGCGAGTGGAACCACGATTCCAGCCTCGACTGGCATCTGCTGGAAGGAGGCGATAACTGGCATCACGGCGTGCAGCGTCTGGTCCGTGACCTGAACCTGACCTACCGCCATCACAAAGCGCTGCACGAGCTGGACTTCGATCCTTACGGCTTTGAGTGGCTGGTGGTGGATGACCATGCGCGCTCGGTGTTTGTCTTTGTGCGTCGTGACAAGGCGGGTAACGAAATTATCGTCGCCAGCAACTTCACGCCCGTTCCGCGCCACCATTACCGCTTCGGGATTAATCAGGCGGGTAAATGGCGCGAAATTCTCAACACCGATTCAATGCATTACCACGGCAGCAACGCCGGTAACGGCGGGCTAGTGCAGAGCGATGCCATCGAAAGCCACGGGCGGCCAAACTCCCTGAGCCTGACGCTGCCGCCGCTTAGCACTATCTGGCTGGTGCGGGAGGGCGAATGACGCAGCTTACGGCAGGTAAACCCGAACCGCTCGGGGCGAGTTTTGACGGCAAGGGGGTCAATTTCACCCTCTTTTCCGCCCATGCTGAGCGGGTAGAACTGTGCGTGTTTGACGGTGAAGGTAACGAACACCGTTATGATTTACCTGCCCGCACCGGGGATACCTGGCACGGTTACCTGGCCGGAGGTCGGCCAGGGTTGCACTATGGCTTTCGCGTGCACGGTCCGTGGGAACCCGCGCAGGGACACTGGTTTAACCCTGCGAAGCTGTTGATTGACCCGTGCGCGCGCCGCGTGGACGGTGAATTTAAAGACGACCCGCTGTTCCACGTGGGCTACGGCGAGCCCGACCACCGCGACAGCGCGCCCGTCGCGCCAAAAAGCGTGGTGGTGAACGATCTCTATGACTGGGAAGACGATGCCCCGCCGCACACGCCGTGGGGCAATACCGTCATTTATGAAGCCCACGTCAAAGGGCTGACCTACCTGCACCCGTCGATCCCCAAAGAGATGCGCGGCACCTATAAGGCGCTTGGGCATCCGACGATGGTCGCCTACCTGAAACACCTTGGCATTACCGCCCTGGAACTGCTGCCCGTCGCCCATTTCGCCAGCGAGCCTCGCCTGCAGCGGCTGGGGCTGAGCAACTACTGGGGCTACAACCCACTGGCGATGTTCGCGCTTGAGCCGCGTTATGCCGTCCATCCTGACAAGGCGCGGGACGAGTTTCGCGACGCGGTGAAGGCGCTGCATGCGGCGGGTATTGAGGTCATTCTGGACGTGGTGCTGAACCACAGTGCGGAAAGCGATCTCGATGGCCCGACGCTCTCCATGCGCGGAATTGATAACCGTAGCTATTATTGGATCAGGCAGGATGGCGATTATGAGAACTGGACCGGCTGCGGTAACACCCTCAATCTCAGCCATCCGGCGGTCACGCATTTTGCGTATGAATGCCTGAAATACTGGGTAGACACGTTCCACGTCGACGGTTTTCGTTTCGACCTCGCGCCCGTCATGGGGCGCACGCCGGCGTTCAGCCAGCAGGCGCCGCTGTTTGAGGCGATAAAAAACTGTCCGGTGCTCTCACAGGTCAAGCTCATGGCGGAGCCGTGGGACATCGGTGAAGGCGGCTATCAGGTCGGGAATTTCCCGCCGCTGTTTGCCGAGTGGAACGATCATTATCGCGATGCCGTGCGCCGCTTCTGGCTGGAGCGGAATCTGTCGCTGGGGGAATTTGCCGGACGCTTTGCCGCATCCAGCGATCTCTTTAAGCGTGACGGTAAACGCCCGTCAGCCACCATCAATCTGTTAACGGCGCATGACGGTTTTACCCTCAGGGACTGCGTTTGTTTCAATCAGAAACACAATGAGGCAAACGGCGAAGAGAATCGCGATGGCACTAACAATAACCATAGCTTTAATCATGGTATAGAAGGATTAGGCGGAAGTCTGGATGTTATCGAGCGGCGACGCGCCAGCGTACATGCGCTGCTGACAACGCTTTTATTGTCGCAGGGCACGCCGATGTTGCTGGCCGGCGATGAGCATGGCCACAGCCAGCACGGTAACAACAATGCGTATTGCCAGGACAACACCTTAACCTGGCTCGACTGGGGAGAAGCGAACAGCGGTTTGATCCACTTCACCGCGGCGCTGATCCATCTTCGCCAGCACATTCCCGCACTGACCGCCGACTGCTGGTGGGAAGAGGGTGACGGAAACGTTCGCTGGCTGAATAAAGACGCGCAACCGTTAAGCGCGCAAGAGTGGCAACACGGTGTACCCCGCCTGCAGATCCTGTTGTCGGATCGCTGGCTGGTCACGCTGAACGCGACGGATGATGTCGCAGAGATTGTTTTACCTGACGGGGAATGGCGCGCCGTTCCCCCCTTTGCCGGAGCGGATAATCCGGTAGTAATGGCTGTCTGGCACGGGCCTGCGCACGGAGTGTGCGTATTCCAAAGATGATAAAAAAGGAGTTAGTCATGGTTAGATTAGAGAAGAACGATCCCTTAATGTTGGCACGCCAGCTACCATTAAAAACGGTTGCCCTGATCCTTGCGGGTGGGCGTGGTACCCGTCTGAAAGATTTGACCATCAAGCGCGCCAAACCGGCTGTTCACTTTGGTGGTAAGTTCCGCATTATCGACTTTGCGCTCTCCAACTGCCTGAACTCAGGCATTCGCCGCATTGGCGTCATTACGCAGTATCAGTCGCACACGCTGGTTCAGCATATTCAGCGCGGCTGGTCATTCTTCAGCGAAGAGATGAACGAGTTTGTCGATCTGCTTCCTGCTCAGCAGCGCGTTCACGGGGAGAACTGGTACCGCGGCACGGCGGATGCAGTGACGCAGAACCTCGACATCATTCGCCGCTATAACGCGGAATACATCGTGATCCTCGCCGGGGACCATATTTACAAGCAAGATTACTCCCACATGCTCATCGACCACGTCGAAAAAGGGGCGCGCTGCACCGTGGCGTGTCTGCCGGTGCCCGTTGCTGAAGCGACGGCGTTTGGCGTGATGCACGTGGACGCAGACGACAAAATCATCGACTTCGTTGAAAAACCGGCGAACCCGCCAACCATGCCGGGAGATGACACCAAATCCCTCGCCAGCATGGGGATCTATGTCTTTGATGCCGATTATCTTTATGAGCTGCTGGAAGAAGACGACAAAGACGAAAATTCTAGCCACGACTTCGGTAAAGACATCATTCCGAAAATCACCAAAGCTGGCATGGCGTATGCACATCCATTCCCGTTGTCCTGCGTGCAGTCAGACCCGAATGCGGAACCTTACTGGCGCGATGTGGGAACGCTGGAAGCGTACTGGAAAGCGAACCTCGACTTAGCCTCCGTCACGCCTGAGCTGGATATGTACGATCAAAACTGGCCGATTCGTACGCATATGGAATCGCTGCCGCCGGCCAAATTCGTTCAGGACCGCTCCGGTAGCCACGGTATGACGCTGAACTCGCTGGTGTCCGGCGGGTGCATCATTTCAGGCTCGGTGGTGGTGCAGTCGGTACTGTTCCCCCGCGTGCGGATAAATTCATTCTGTAATATCGATTCGGCAGTCTTGCTGCCGGATGTCTGGGTAGGGCGTTCGTGTCGTCTGCGTCGTTGCGTGATCGACCGTGCCTGCGTCATCCCTGAAGGGATGGTCATTGGGGAGAATGCGGAAGAAGACGCGCGTCGTTTCTACCGTTCGGAAGAGGGGATCGTGTTAGTCACACGGGAAATGTTGCGGAAGCTGCAAATCAAACAGGAGCGATGATGCAGGTTTTACACGTATGTTCTGAGATGTTCCCGTTATTAAAAACGGGCGGTCTGGCAGATGTACTGGGTGCATTACCGGCGGCGCAAATCGCCGGAGGCGTGGATACCCGAGTCCTGCTGCCCGCCTTCCCGGATATCCGGCGCGGTATACCTGATGCGAAAGTGGTGACCCGCCGTGACACGTTTGCCGGACGCATTACCCTGCTGTTTGGGCATTACAACGGTGTAGGGATCTACCTGATCGACGCGCCACACTTATACGACCGACCGGGCAGCCCGTATCACGATACGAACCTGTTCGCCTATACCGACAACGTGTTGCGCTTTGCGCTGCTTGGCTGGGTCGGTGCAGAAATGGCGACGGGGCTGGATCCGTTCTGGCGCCCGGATGTTGTGCATGCGCACGACTGGCACGCCGGGCTGGCCCCGGCGTATCTCGCGGCGCGCGGCCACCCGGCGAAATCGGTCTTCACCGTGCATAACCTGGCCTATCAGGGGATGTACTATGCTCATCACATGAGTGAAATCGATCTGCCATTATCGTTCTATAACATGCATGGGCTGGAATTTAACGGGCAGATCTCGTTCCTGAAAGCCGGGCTCTATTACGCCGATCATATTACCGCCGTGAGCCCAACCTACGCCCGCGAAATTACCCAGCCTGAGTTTGGCTACGGTCTGGAGGGGCTGTTGCGCCAGCGCCATCGTGAAGGGCGCCTGTCGGGCATTCTGAACGGCGTCGACGAACAGATCTGGAGCCCGGAAACCGATCTCCTGCTGGCGTCGCGCTATGGCCGTGATTCGGTGGAAGACAAAGCGGAAAACAAACGCCAGCTGCAGATTGCGATGGGCCTGAAGGTTAACGACAAAGTGCCGCTGTTCGCGGTAGTGAGCCGCCTGACCAGCCAGAAAGGGCTGGATCTGGTGCTGGAGGCGCTGCCCGGTTTACTGGAGCAGGGGGGACAGCTGGCCCTGCTCGGGGCGGGCGACCCGGTACTGCAGGAAGGTTTCCTGGCCGCCGCCGCGGAACATCCGGGGCAGGTGGGCGTGCAGATTGGTTATCACGAGGCGTTTTCGCACCGCATTATGGGCGGCGCGGACGTCATTCTGGTGCCGAGCCGTTTCGAACCCTGCGGCCTGACGCAGCTCTACGGTCTGAAATACGGCACCCTGCCGCTGGTACGCCGCACGGGCGGGCTGGCGGATACGGTATCCGATAGCTCTCTGGAAAACCTGGCGGACGGTATCGCCAGCGGGTTTGTCTTTGAGGACAGTAATGCCTGGTCGCTGCTACGGGCGATTCGGCGTGCTTTCGTCTTGTGGTCCCGTCCATCGCTGTGGCGTTACGTCCAACGTCAGGCGATGTCCATGGACTTTAGCTGGCATGTCGCGGCGCAGTCGTACCGCGATCTTTATCAACGCTTGATGTAACGAGGCGAAGTTACTGATATGAACGCTCCCTTTAGCTACTCTTCACCCACGCTCAGCGTTGAGGCGTTAAAGCACTCCATCGCCTACAAGCTGATGTTCACCATCGGGAAAGATCCGGTTATCGCCAACAAGCACGAGTGGCTGAACGCCACCCTGTTTGCGGTGCGCGACCGCTTAGTGGAACGCTGGCTGCGCTCAAACCGCGCCCAGCTCTCGCAGGAAACGCGACAAGTTTACTACCTGTCGATGGAATTTTTGATTGGCCGCACCCTGTCCAATGCGCTGTTGTCGCTCGGTATTTATGACGACGTCAAAACCGCGCTGGAAGAGATGGGGTTAGATCTAGAAGAACTGATCGACGAAGAGAACGACCCGGGCCTCGGTAACGGCGGTCTGGGGCGTCTTGCCGCCTGCTTCCTCGACTCGCTGGCGACGCTGGCGCTGCCGGGCCGCGGCTACGGTATTCGCTACGACTACGGCATGTTCAAACAGAATATCGTCGACGGGCGCCAGAAAGAGTCACCGGACTACTGGCTGGAGTACGGTAACCCGTGGGAGTTTAAACGCCACAATACGCGTTACAAGGTGCGTTTTGGCGGGCGTATTCAGCAGGAAGGGAAAAAATCCCGCTGGGTAGAAACCGAGGAGATCCTGGCGGTGGCCTACGACCAGATTATCCCCGGCTACGACACCGATGCCACCAACACGCTGCGCCTGTGGAGCGCGCAGGCCAGTAGCGAAATCAACCTCGGTAAATTTAACCAGGGTGACTACTTCGCGGCGGTGGAGGATAAAAACCACTCCGAGAATGTGTCCCGCGTGCTGTACCCGGACGACTCGACCTATTCCGGTCGCGAGCTGCGCCTGCGTCAGGAATATTTCCTCGTCTCCGCGACGATTCAGGATATCCTCAGCCGCCACCATCAGCTGCACAGAACCTACGCCAATCTGGCGGAGAAAACCGCGATTCACCTCAACGACACCCACCCGGTGCTCTCCATTCCGGAACTGATGCGCCTGCTCATTGACGAGCATAAGTTCAGCTGGGACGACGCCTTTGAGGTGACCTGTCAGGTGTTCTCGTACACCAACCACACGCTGATGAGCGAAGCGCTGGAGACCTGGCCGGTGGATATGCTGGGCAAGATCCTGCCGCGCCATCTGCAGATTATCTTTGAGATTAACGACTACTTCCTCAAGACCCTGCAGGAGCAGTACCCGAACGATACTGGACTGCTGAGCCGGGCATCCATCATTGATGAATCCAACGGCCGCCGCGTGCGCATGGCCTGGCTGGCGGTGGTGATCAGCCACAAGGTGAACGGGGTATCTGAGCTGCACTCAAACCTGATGGTGCAGTCGCTGTTTGCGGACTTCGCGAAGATCTTCCCGACGCGCTTCTGCAACGTTACCAACGGCGTTACGCCGCGCCGCTGGCTGGCGCTGGCTAACCAGCCGCTCTCTGAGGTGCTGGACGAGAATATCGGCCGCACCTGGCGTACCGATTTGAGCCAACTGAGCGAGCTTGAACAGCATATTGATTTCCCGACGGTGAATAAGGCCGTGCGCGAAGCCAAGCTGCTGAACAAAAAACGGCTGGCGGTCTGGCTGGCGCTCCACCTCAACGTGGTGGCCAACCCGAAAGCGTTGTTCGACGTGCAGATCAAACGCATCCACGAATACAAGCGTCAGCTGATGAACGTGCTGCACGTGATCACCCATTACAACCGCATCAAGGCCGATCCAACGGCGGAATGGGTTCCGCGCGTGAAGATCTTTGCCGGTAAGGCGGCCTCCGCCTATTACATGGCGAAGCACATCATTCATCTGATCAACGATGTGGCGAAGGTGGTAAACCAGGATCCGGATATTGGTGACAAGCTGAAGGTGGTGTTTATCCCGAACTACAGCGTCAGCCTGGCGCAGCTGATCATCCCGGCGGCGGATCTCTCTGAGCAGATCTCCACCGCGGGAACGGAAGCCTCCGGCACCAGTAACATGAAGTTTGCCCTCAACGGCGCGCTGACTATCGGTACCCTGGACGGGGCGAATGTCGAGATGCTGGAGCATGTGGGGGAAGACAATATCTTTATCTTCGGTAATACGACGGAAGAGGTGGAGGCGCTGCGCCGGAAAGGCTACTCGCCGCGTGAATATTACGAAGAGGATGAAGAGCTACGTCAGGTGCTGACGCAGATTGCGACCGGCGTGTTTAGCCCTGAGGAGCCGGGCCGTTACCGCGACCTGGTGGATTCGCTGATTAACTTTGGTGACCACTACCAGGTACTGGCAGATTATCGCAGCTATGTGAACTGTCAGGACAGGGTGGACGAGCTGTACCGTCAGCAGGAGAAGTGGACCAGTGCCGCGATGCATAACATCGCCAATATGGGGTATTTCTCGTCTGACAGGACCATCAAGGAGTATGCCGAGACGATCTGGCATATTGATCCGGTGCGGTTGTAAAACAAAGCCGGGTGGCGGCTACGCCTTACCCGGCCTGGTCGATCCCGTAGGCCCGGTAAGCGGTAGCGCCACCGGGCTTTTTTTCACATCAAGACGCCAGCGACAGCTCACGCTTCCCCGCATGCTGCAGCAACCACTGCGCCACGCGGGACTGCTGTTCGGCGTTAAGCCACATCCCTTCTTTGGTACGACGCCAGATGGCATCGTCCAGACGGCGAACCCATTCGTGTTCGACCAGATAACGCAGCTCGGCTTCGTACAGCTCGTGACCGAAATGTTCGCCCAGATCGGCAAGCGCTTTCGCGTCACCCAGGAGCAGTTCGGTGTTGCTGCCGTAGGTGCGGGCATAGTGGCGTGCCATCCCCTCGGTGATGAACGGGAAGCGACGACGCAGCTTCGCGGCGTAATCATCGCGGTTGCCGCCAATATCACCGCCGGGCAGTACCGCGTCTTTGGTCCATGCCGGGCCAATGCCTTTGTAGTACGGTGCCAGTTTTTCCAGCGCGTGCTCGGCCAGCTTACGGTAGGTGGTGAGCTTACCGCCAAACACCGACAGCAGCGGCGCCTGGCCGTCTACGTCGTGAATATCAAGCGTATAGTCGCGGGTGATGGCCTGCGGGGAATCCGATTCATCATCGCACAGCGGACGCACGCCGGAGTAAGTCCAGACCACATCATCGCGCGACAGCTGTTTCTTAAAGTGCGCATTATACACTTTCAGCAGGTAGTTAACTTCGCTCTCGTCGATCTCAACGTTTTTCGGATCGCCTTTGTACTCCACGTCGGTGGTGCCGATGATCGAGAATTCGTCCATCCAGGGGATGACGAACACAATGCGCTTGTCTTCGTTCTGCAGAATGTAGGCCTGTTTCTGGGTATGCACGCGCGGCACCACAATATGGCTGCCTTTGATCAGGCGAATGCCGTACGGGGAGGGCAGATGCATGCCGTCGTCAAAGAAATGTTTCACCCACGGACCGGTGGCGTTCACCAGGCCGCGCGCTTTCCAGCTGAATTTCTCGCCGGTATCGATATCTTCCGCTTCGACAATCCACAGGCCGTTTTCACGGCGGGCGGCGGTGGCACGGGTGCGGGTTTTCACCTCGCCGCCTTTCTTCTCGACCATCTGCGCATTGGCCAGCACCAGGCGCGCATCGTCTACCCAGCAGTCGGAATATTCGAAACCGCGCACGATTTCAGGTTTAAGGACCGATTCTGAGCCAAAACGCAAACCGGTCGAACCCGGCAGGCTGGTACGTTTACCCAGATGATCGTACATAAACAGACCGATTCGGATCATCCACGCCGGACGCAGATGCGGGCGATGGGGCAGGCGGAAGCGCATCGGAATCGCCAGATGCGGCGCCATTTTTAACAGCACTTCACGTTCAGCCAGGGCTTCACTGACCAGGCGGAATTCGTAGTGTTCCAGGTAGCGCAGGCCACCGTGAATCAGTTTGGAGCTGGCGGACGAGGTCGCACAGGCGAGATCGTTAGCTTCCAGCATCAGTACGGATAAGCCGCGTCCTGCGGCATCGACCGCAATACCGGCACCGTTGATGCCACCGCCTATCACAATCAGATCTTTGGTTTCCATAACACCCTCACGCACTTTCGTTAAAGCTCAGAAATGTTCGATATCGCTCATAATAGCAAAGGAACGCGCTTTTGGTAACATCAAAAAAACAATTTAGAGTGATATGGATAACATAATGGCGTTTACCCGCCGCCAGGACGTACACTACGCGGTAAAATCATGTCGCCGACCACTGTAAAGAGAACACCATGGATCAGTTTGAATGTATTAACGTAGAAGAAGCCCACCAGAAGATGCACCAGGGAAAAGCGGTGCTGGTGGACATCCGCGATCCGCAGAGTTTTGCGATGGGCCACACGCCAGGCGCGTTCCATCTCACCAATGACACGCTGGGCGCCTTTATGCGCGATAACGACTTCGACACGCCGGTGATGGTGATGTGCTACCACGGCAACAGCAGTAAAGGCGCGGCGCAGTATCTGCTTCAGCAGGGTTACGAGGCGGTATACAGCGTCGATGGTGGCTTCGATGCCTGGCATCGCCATTTCCCGGCGGAAGTGGAATACGCTTTTGGGCGCTGATCCCCCTATACTGTCCCCTTTTGTGTGGAAATAAGCGACCGCTGCCCATGTTGATGATCACCTCTTTTACCAACCCGCGCGTCGCCCAGGCGTTTGTCGACTATATGGCGACGCAGGGCGTTATTCTGACCATCCAGCAACATACACAGACCGACGTCTGGCTGGCCGATGAGAGCCAGGCCGGGCGGGTAAACGAGGAGCTGGCGCGTTTTCTGGAAAACCCTGGTGACCCGCGCTATCTGGCTGCAAGCTGGCAGTCGGGTCAGACCGGTAGCGGATTGCACTACAGCCGCTTTCCCTTTCTTGCCACCATTCGCGAGCGCGCAGGCCCGTTTACGCTGCTGCTGATGGCGGCCTGCATTATCGTCTTCATTATCATGAATGTGGTGGGCGACCAGAGCGTCATGATCGCCCTGGCGTGGCCGTATGACCCGTCTCTGGATTTTGACGTCTGGCGCTACTTTACCCACGCGCTGATGCACTTCTCGGTGATGCATATCCTCTTTAACCTGCTCTGGTGGTGGTATCTCGGCGGTGCCGTGGAGAAGCGTCTGGGCAGCGGGAAGCTGATCGTTATCACCATTATTAGCGCCCTGCTGAGCGGCTACGTGCAGCACAAATTCAGCGGCCCGTGGTTTGGCGGGCTCTCCGGCGTGGTGTACGCCCTGATGGGCTATGTCTGGCTCAGGGGGGAGCGTGACCCTGAAAGTGGCATCTATCTGCAGCGCGGATTAATAACCTTTGCGTTAATATGGCTTATTGCCGGATGGTTTGATCTGTTTGGTATGTCTATCGCCAATGGTGCGCACGTCACCGGGCTGGCCGTTGGGCTGGCGATGGCCTTTGCCGACACGCTCCATGCGCGAAAACGAACATAATTCTCAGGGATAATTGATGAAACAAACACAACGCCATGACGCCATTATCGAACTGGTAAAAAAACAGGGATACGTCAGCACCGAAGAGCTGGTTGAGCAGTTTGCCGTCAGCCCACAAACCATCCGTCGTGACCTGAACGACCTGGCCGATCAAAACCGCATTCTGCGCCATCACGGTGGGGCAGCGCTGCCGTCCAGCTCGGTCAACACCTCCTGGCACGACCGCAAAGCCACGCAAACGGCAGAAAAAGAGCGCATTGCCCGTAAAGTGGCCAGCCAGATCCCCAACGGGGCGACGCTGTTTATTGATATCGGCACCACGCCGGAAGCGGTGGCCCATGCCCTGCTGGATCACGAGAACCTGCGCATCGTGACCAACAACCTGAACGTGGCCAATACCCTGATGCAGAAAGACGATTTCCGCATTATTCTCGCCGGCGGTGAACTGCGCAGCCGCGATGGCGGGATTATCGGTGAAGCGACGCTCGATTTTATCTCTCAGTTCCGTCTCGACTTCGGCATTCTCGGGATTAGCGGCATCGACAGCGACGGCTCGCTGCTGGAATTTGATTACCACGAAGTACGCACCAAGCGGGCGATCATTGAAAACTCGCGCCACGTGATGCTGGTTGTGGATCACTCGAAGTTTGGCCGTAACGCGATGGTCAACATGGGCAGCATCAGCATGGTGGATGCGGTCTATACCGACGTGATGCCGCCGGCGGGCGTTATGCAGGTGATTAAAGATAATAATTTGCAGCTGGAACTGTGCTAACGGTTGTGTCGGGTGGCGCTGCGCTTACCCGACCTACCAATTGTTCTCCCTCTCCCTGTGGGAGAGGGCCGGGGTGAGGGCATCAGGCCGC